>JAUWPX010000400.1 GCA_030611395.1 Bacteroidota bacterium
CGTGCACATGTATTGCTTGGTGGAGAACTTGGTAAAGGTGACCGTTTTATACACCCTAATGATGACGTGAATAAATCACAATCATCCAATGACACATTCCCTACAGCAATGCATATTGCTGCTTATAAAAAGATTGTTGAAGTAACTATACCCGGTATTCAAAGGTTAAAGAATGCTCTGGCAAAGAAATCGAAAGAATTTAAGGATATTATTAAAACAGGCAGAACACACCTGATGGATGCTACTCCCATAACTTTAGGCCAGGAATTTTCTGCTTATGCGTATCAATTGGCACTTGGACTTGATTCCATAAATTGTATCCTTAAGAATGTTTTAAGACTTGCACTGGGAGGAACCGCTGTTGGAACAGGGCTTAATGCCCCAAAAGGATTTGATGTTTTGGCTGCAAAAAAAATTGCTGAAATTACCGGTTATCCATTCGTAACATCACCAAATAAATTTGCTGCTCTGGCTGCTCATTGTCCTGTTGTTGAAACATCCGGGGCATTGAAAAATATTGCTGTAAGTATTATGAAAATTGCAAATGACACAAGGTTTTTAGGATCAGGACCGCGATGTGGAATTGGAGAAATTAATCTTCCGGCGAATGAACCCGGCTCCTCTATAATGCCAGGTAAAGTAAATCCTACGCAAAATGAGGCCATTACAATGGTCTGCTGCCAGGTAGTTGGGAATGATACAGCCGTAAATATTGCCGGAATGCAGGGACATTTTCAGCTTAATGTATTTAAACCGGTAATGATTCATAACCTCCTCGAATCTGCAACATTATTAGGGGATGCATGTGTTTCATTTTGTGATAATTGTGTTGTGGGTATTACACCCAATTTAGCAAACATCAAAAAGCATCTTGATAATTCACTGATGTTGGTTACTGCGCTTAATCCTCATATCGGTTATGAAAATTCAGCAAAAATTGCAAAAAAAGCCCATGCCGAAGGAAAAACGCTGAAAGAAGCTGCTCTTGAATCCGGGTTGCTTACTGAAGAACAATTTGATGAGTGGGTAGATCCCAGGAAAATGATAGGTTCGCTTGATTAATTATACAGATTAAATATTATATTTAAAATAAAATCATGAGAATTAAAGCATTCTTTTTCTTATTCCTTATCACAGCCGCTTGCTATGCTCAGAAAAGCTTTATGAGCCTGACCATGGGATCATCAGTTCCGGTGGGTAGTTTTTCGGATACAGAGGATATTTATTCAGATGGATTTGCCGGTTCAAATTTCGTTATCAACTTTGACGGCACTTATTTTTTTATGCCTGTTGTGGGAATAGGAGGTACTTTTTCTTTCGGATCAAGCTATGGTGGAGGAGAATCACTTGAGAATGCATTGTATGATGATGTAATTGAAAAATTCCCGATCCTTAGTGTGCCGGCTGACCCTGATTATAACTTCGATTCAGGTAAGTGGAATTATGTAAACCTTATGGCAGGTCCCCAGATTTCTATTCCTCTCAACAATATAAACATTGACTTTAAAGCACTGGGGGGATTAAGTTTTGTTTTTGTTCCTTCCAGGGATATAAGCATTGAGCTGGATAATAATGGTGAATTTCAAAGTTCTACACAAGGGGATGAATTGAATTTCGGGTATATTCTTGGAACCGGAGTACGATTTGGAGTAGGAAGAGGAACAGGGATCAGGTTAGCACTTGATTATTATCATAGTAAACCGGCACTTGTAACGAAAAACAACTATACAAATAATAATATTTCATATGAT
>JAUWPX010000017.1 GCA_030611395.1 Bacteroidota bacterium
AGCGACCATGAATACAATACAGCTCAAACTGATTAAAGTGGCTGCAAGGGTAAAAGTGTTGAAAACAAAAGTAAAGATTGAACTGCCTGCTAATTTTTACAGTAAATGGGCTTTTGAAAAAGGCTTCAGGATATTCGAGATTTTACGAATTTAAATTATCAATTACACCTTAAACCGCTGTTCTTTAACATATTGCCTTTTTGCTTTAGTCCCCTAAGTTTGAAAACTCAATACTGACTGGGAAAATTATGCTTAAAGACATTGAGAACCAACTGTAAATCAATCAAAAAACGCTGGCTGATCAAAAACAATGAATATTTTTGACTTTTTATAATCAATTTTTAATGTAAATTTGAGTTTATGAATTAATCAGGCTAGGAAAATGCAAGTATTATCTTTTTGCACAATATTATAATAATTAAAAACTATGAAGAAACTTGATGAAATAACAAATAAAATAAGACTTGAAATTAGAACTCAATTGGTTGGAAGATCATTTGAATATCAAGGTAGATCGAGAGAAATATTAAAATTTAATTCATATTGGGGTCCTGGATTTAAATATGTAGAAAATTTTGATTTGGCTTCAGTTCCGGCTGAAGGTCCCATTACTGTTAATCTCAAATTTGTTTGTTGGGCACTTCAAGATATTGATGGGAACTCACGAAGGAATGCGCAGATTGATGGTCAATTTGGGCCTATAACTATATCATTTCAAGAAGGCAAATATAATATTGATACTTCAGATGCTGATTTTACACAAATACAGATAGGCTAAAATCAATAATGTATATTTTAATTCTTAGAATTAATATAAGTATCTGTTATTATTAATTATAACATACTGTAATCATGAAAATTTAAACAATATTTATAAGCGCTTATCTTATAGGAAGTATTAGAAACTATATGCGGAGAGAAAGGGGATTTGAATATACGAGCCCTACTCCCAAAGAATAAGAAAATTGTTTTTTAAGGATTGGAATTAACTGCTATCGACCCTTATTCGGATACCTATATTCATAATGATCTTGTATATCGCTGGTTATTTAAGCTTTAACAATACAGGTTCGAATCCCTCCAGCTCCACGATCAAGCAAACGCTGCCACTTCCAACAGGAAGTGGTTTTGTTTTTTAAAAACCAAAGTTAGAAATTCGCTCTTACTGTAAAATCAATAGTCCGCCCAAATGACCAGAAACCGCGAAATGAATTAAGGTCGTGACTAATCCCATCTTCGCCATTTACTATATGGATGTTATTCAATAAATTAAAGGCATTCAGTTGTAAGGAAGCCTGCCTGTCGATTATTTTGAATGGGATGTTAACATGCAGATTCAGGTTATTATAAGATGGTATACGATATGCCTGGGTATGATCAAGTGGATCAGTTCGAGAATTTGGATTAAAATTGGCAAACAACCTGTTATAACATATCCATTCAGCCCCGATATTAAAAAATTTTACAAGCCTGAAATCTGTTAATATGCCAAATTGTTGCTGGGCGGTACCGCCAACATAAAGTCCTTTTGCAAAAACATTTACCGTATCAACAATTACATTGCTAATTATTAAACAATTGAGCGGTTACATTATTTTGCCATTTGAAATCACCAATACTAAAAAACCCACCCAGACTCAGGTTCCTGCCAATCTTAACTTTTACTTCATTCTCTATACCTTTATGTATAGCATTCAGTCCGTTTACCATTGCCCGGGTTTGGGTATTATCTTCCAATTGAACGTATTCGTTTGAAAGCAATGATACATTACCTCTATAAGTATGATAGGTATTAATTTTTACTTCAATAAAAGGATTTTCAAAACGGTAACCCATTTCAATTGTTTCAATTAATTCGTTTTTCAGGTTTTGAACAGGAACATTAGTATAGTTTCCGAATGCAAATTTATAATAGGGAGCTTTTGAAAGATATGCCCCATTCATATACACGGTATGTTCCTTTTCAGGCTGATAACTTATCCCTGCCCTGGTATCAAATCCGGGTTTTAACAATACTGCGCTTTTAGTATTACCTGTATAATTATAACGATCAATCCTCTGATACCAATTGCTATTTCCGTTTAAGGAAAAATACGCGTTCAGTTTATCACTGTCAAATAACAATTGTGCGTAAGCATTCACAAAGTGGGTAATAGAATTGTTATTTATTTTTATTATATCACCTGTTGTTTTTATTTGTTGTCTTCCAGCCACGCCATCCACAGCCCAGCCATAATCTTCAATATAATATTGTCCACCGAAAAGATCAGTGATTTGTTCACGAAGGAATGAGTTAAAATAACGATAGTGAACTCCGGTGGTTAACTTAAGCCGGTCATTGAAATTTTGCTCATAAGTTGACAAAATACCTGTTTGTATATGACTGGCAAGAAAGTTAGTCATTACATTCATTGAATAATCGCTTACATTATCTCCATTAGCCAGCATATATTGATTTTCATGTGTCAGGTTATTCTCATAAATTGATGACCAGTCAATTTGTCCTGAAGAATTCCGGCATTCAAATATTGATGGTGCATAATTGAAACTTTCGGACCATTTACCGCCGCCGGTTCCATATGAAACATAAATACTATTTGCCAGTTTTTTATGTTTATCGATTGTATGATAATGGTTAATACCGAGGAAAGGCTTGTGGTAAAAATTCTCGGAAGCATTTTTGATCTGTCCGTTATAACTACCCCAGTCTTTATTATAAAGATGTCCACGGTACTTATACTCTTCACCGGATAATTTCAAGGTTCTCTGTCCATGGTGATTTGGTGAGCCAAGTAAGCTGATAGTAACTTTATTTTTTGTATTTATTTGTTTGCCCAAAGCAAGAAAGTATGACCATCCGTTAACATAAGTAGCATCTATATAACCTGTACCACTAATATATGATCCCATAAATGAAACACTCCAGTTATTATCCATTTTACCACTGTTCAATATGAGAAACAATTTCCGGTTGCCATAATCAGTTATCTGGTATCCGACTGAACCACATTTTTCTTTATTTGCAGGTTCAGTAATAACATTCACACTTCCACCAACAGCATTAATCGCTGCATTTGCCATACCCGGTCCTTTCTGAATCTGCATCTCGGCAATTGCATCATTTAATCCTAGCCAGTTGCTCCAATAAACCAGTCCATTTTCCACGCCATTATATGGTATGCCATTCAGTAAAATAGCTACATTTTCCTGTTTAAAGCCCCTGATACTCATCTCAGCATCACCGCTTCCTCCCCCATTACGCACGCTGTAAACACCCGGGATGGACAGCATTGACAATGAAATAGGCTGATCACCAAGCCTGCTTCGAAGATTCCTTGAATCTATAGTTGAAATGGTTACCGGCGATTCTTTTTGCGTGGCAAGTCCCGCAGTAATAGTAATCTCATCAAGTGTATAAGATTCGGGAGAAAGATTAATTTTTCCAAGGTCCTCTTTTTGATCCTTCACTTTGTAAAGAACAGTTTTCATTTTGTATCCAACAGCTTGAAACCTGAGAAAGCCTTTGATGTTATTTACCCCAATTGAAAAAATACCTGATTCATCAGATACGGTGCCCGTTTTACTATCATTCTGCGTTATGTGCGCAAAGGATACGGCTTTGCCATTTGAACGGTCAATTAACTTCCCGCTTACAATAAACTGTGCATTAACAGTTATGGAAAGAATAAGAAGAAATACTAAAAAAACAAAATTCCTTTTCATAATAATTTAATCTTTATGTTAAAAAAAAGCCCTGACAAAATATACCGGGGCTGCATAAAAAAATTATATATGAAAAAGGAATAATCCTGAAAGAATGGAATATAATCCATTTATAATCAAAGTCAATTGTTTTCACAATCAACTTATTCCTTATTCAACAAATATTCTTCTACCATCCAGACTTTAACTGTCGGTTCCGGAATTTCACCGGGTCAACAATTTCGATTGATTATCCTTAATTAATACCAGATAATCAATCTCCAAAGCTCGCGGACTTTAACCGCCGATCGGGAATTACACCCTGCCCCGAAGAATTTGTCACGGCAAATATATATAATAATTCGAAAAAGTGAAAGGTAATATGAAATTTAGATTTTTTTCTTAATGTTGCTTTCAAACAGTTATGAGCTACTATTTCCCGGCTACTAACTTTTTACAACTCAATACTAATCTTTTATTTCAACTCATACATTTCAATCAACAGTTTTGCCATGATAGAGTCCCAGATATAGTTTGAGGGGCAATCGAGGATGTTGTTATCCGGACTGTTCCATTTGCAGCAATAGTCCACGTACGAACTAAATCATGGATTGTCTGCTGCCAGTGTTGGTACACCATTCTTTACCAGATCTTCATCTGATAGGCATAGTCATGAAACAGCAGCTCATATCGCGTTGAACGTATGAAAGCATCTTTCATCTTTTCCCGGGTTTTTTGATCTGTTTGCCGAGCTAGTTGTGCAGTCATTTCTTTCATTTGATGGACGGAAGCATCAAATTCTTTTCCGCTGTATGTGTTGATCCATTCTTTATAAGGATTCCCGGGCTGTGCCTGATTGAAAATGTGTTTCCCCATTTCGTGGTAAACCCAGAAACAGGGCAGGAAGCAGGCTAAACCAATCTCAAAATTGTTTAATAAAATGGTTGTCAGCAGGAAATTAGCATAAGCTTCCGTTGCCAGGGAAGGCTGTATGTTTTCTGCCGTTCCCAACTGTTCCCGGTATTTTTCATGCATATTGCGTTCTATTTTCAGTCCCTCGTATGCATATTGCACAAATTTAAGCATTGTAGATTCATCCGGTGCTTTAGAAGCCAGAATGCTTGTGGCACGGGTGTAGTTTTCAATGTATATGGAATCCTGAATAATGTAAAATCTGAATTTCTCAGCAGGCAGTGTTCCTTTTGCCAGTTCTGTATTAAAAGGATGATCCAGGATCCGGGTTAATTCCGGTTGTATGGATTCCCAAAGTGTCTCTAAAAAATGCATGGTTTTATTCAATTAATTATGTTTGATTGATTCTTTGAAATTTGTTCTCATTATTATAAAGGTTTTAATTGATTTTTTGAAATTTGTTCTTGCAATTATGAGGGTCTTATGTTTCAAAATCCTGAACTATTTCCAGAAATCGTAAAAATGATGCACCGGACCGTGCCCACTGCCGGTTTGATATTTTGCACCCGATTCAATGGCTTTTTGCGTGTATTCAATACCTGCTTTTACGGCATGGACCATATCATATCCCTTTGCCAGAAAGACAGCAATGGCAGAGGAAAGAGTGCAACCGGTGCCATGCGTGTTGGATGTATTTATTCTTTTTGATTTGATTTTAATAATCTCTTTTCCGGGAATGCAAAGGATGTCTGTTAGCGTACCACCGGATAAGTGTCCTGCTTTCAGCAGTACTGTACCTGCTTTTAATGTTGCAAGTTCCTTTGCCGCTTTACGCAAATCCTGCTGGTTCCGGATCTTTTGATGCAGAATGATCTCAGCCTCCGGAATATTGGGTGTGATCAGACTGACAACCGGGAACATTTCCCGGATTAAGGTTTCAATGGCTGAATCTTCCAGTAATTTATCCCCTGAGGTAGCAACTATGACAGGATCCAAAACAATATAGGGAACGGGCCAGGACCGGAGTGTTCTGACCACCGTCCGGATGACATCTGTACTATGCAACATTCCGATCTTCACGGTATCTGCACCCACATCTTCCATAACAGCTTTGATCTGTGCTTCAATGATCTTTACAGGTACGGGATGTATATCGAGAACACCGGTTGTGTTTTGTGCAGTGACGGCTGTAATTGCAGACATCCCGTAAGCACCATTGGCTGCAAATGTTTTCAGATCGGCTTGTATACCTGCGCCTCCTCCGCTATCGGATCCTGCAATGGTTAATGCCCGAACATATGTTTTCATGATTTTTAGTGTTTGATGTTTGGTCAATTTGATGCGGAACGGACAGACAAGTCAGGCAAAATGATCAAAGCCGTCCGCATCCAGTTCAACGATCTCCCCGTTTTTCTTATATACGACCGAGGGTTCACCTTCCAAAATACGTCCTATTGGGTATAGGTAACTTTTAAATTGTTTTTGATAATGCATTGCAATTTCATCGAAAGCCAGCCCGTCTATGGTCACCAGTAATGTATAATCCTCTCCTCCTGAAACAGCCAGCTTCAGCGGATCAAATTTGTGCAGTCTGCAAAGTTCTTTCAAATCCGTTGAGAGCGGGATGTTTTCAAGGTATACTTCTGCAGCTGCATCTGAAGCATTCGCGATATGTTTCAGATCCGAACCAATGCCATCTGATACATCTATCATGGCATGGACCTTATTAATACCAGCCAGAAACCTTCCTTCGGCAATTTTGGGATAGGGTGTAAGATGCTGTTTAAGCAGATTTGCATGACAATCATGATCCGGATAATGGTTCAGAATAATCTGTAAACCTCCTGCTGAGTTGCCCAGTGGATCCAGTACGGCAATTATGTCACCGGGCAAGGCTGCAGATCTTCTTTTGATCTGCTGATGGAGAATAGTTCCTCTTACCCCGACATTTATAACTATTCCACAGGAGGATTTGGTGGTGTCACCTCCCAGCAATGGAACATACTCTTTTTCAGAAAGCTTCCTGAAGCCTTGCATAAATGCTTCAATCCATGAAATTTCAAGATCGGGAGGCAAACCGATTGAAAGGAAGGATCCTTCAGGTTTTCCTCCCATGGCAGCAATATCACTTAAGTTGACTGCAAGTGACTTGAATCCCAGTTCAAACGCAGTGATACTGTTACGTAAAAAATGTATGTCTTCTATTAACAAGTCTGTTGTATACAGATTTGACTGTTTATCATCGATCGGAATGATGGCACAATCGTCACCGATTCCTGTTACATCTTCCGGTATCAGATGATCGAAACCGGGTTTGAATATTTTTTCAATGATGTCGAATTCTCCAAAACCTGAAATTTGCATACTGGTTCTATCTGATTTTGTTTATGACTGAATTTACAATTTTTTTCAATTCATCTGATGCTTTTTCCGGATCTTCTGCTGAGCAAATCCCTGACACAATGGCTACACCATCCGCTCCGGCCCGGATCACATCTGCGGCATTGATTGATTTGATGCCGCCGATGGCAACCATGGGATGCCGGCTGACCGCACGGATTTTGCTTACACCCTCCAGTCCGAGTTCATTGATCAGTTCTTTTTTGGTGGGGGTAGTGAAAACCGGACTTGCAGCAATATAGTTCAGGTCATACCGGTTCGCTTCTTCTGCCTGGGAGATAGTTTCAACGGATAAACCGATAATGGCACGGGGACCCAGGATCTTCCGGGCCACCGGATAAGGTATATCGCTTTGTCCTATGTGAACCCCATCTGCTCCGATAGCCAATGCAATATCTACCCGGTCGTTGATCAGTAATGGTATCCCGCGGGGACTTAAAATGTGCAGCAATTTTTCTCCAAGTGCTATAAATTCCCGGGCTGGGAGATCTTTTTCACGTAACTGGACCAGGCTTGTTCCTCCTTTCACAGCTTTCTCTACAATATATTCAATATTTCGGCCAAGGGATAGTTCCCTGTCGGTAACCAGATATAACTCAAGGTTTAATGCCCGTTTTTTCATTATGCTTTAATAAAATCGTTCAGATGTGAGGCATTGATCTCATAAAGAGCATCAATAAAGTATTGTTGGAATGAACCCGGGGTACTTGCCTTTTGCGCTGCCATTTCCCCTGCAACGCCCATGATATACATGGCTGAAGCTGCAGCCTTGAAATAATCCCGGTTTACAGCAGCACAGGCAGCCGTAATAACTGTTGCCACGCATCCTGTACCTGTAATCCTGGACATCATGGCATCTCCGTTTGGAATGCTGATCACTTCACTGCCATTGGTGACATAATCGGTTTCTCCGCTGATGCTGATCACACATTTTTTTTCTGTGGCAAGTTGTTTTGCCACATCAACTGCTGAATCGGAGGATTCCGAACTGTCCACACCTCTGGTTTTGATATCTGATCTTCTCAGTGCCATGATCTCAGAAGCATTACCACGAATAATTGCAGGAGTTCCAACTTCGATCAGATCCAGGCTTGTTTGGGTGCGATATTGTGTAGCACCGGCTCCCACGGGATCCAGAATAAACGGAATTCCCGTTTGATGAGCTTTTTGTATGGCCCTTTTCATGGCTTCGACCCATTGATTGCTAAGCGTTCCGATATTGATCACAACAGCATTTGCCAGGCTTACAATATCTTCCACTTCTTCTATTGCATGAGCCATGATCGGAGAGGCCCCGATTGCAAGCAATGCATTGGCAGTACTGTTCATGACCACATAATTGGTAATATTGTGTATCAGGGGTGTGGTTTCCCTGATCTTTTCCAGATTTTGAATGATTTCTCTTTTTTGTATCATGTTTGGAAACTTATTTGATCCCACATATGGCTACATAATCACCCTGGTTGTATCCTTCACGGGGGATTTCAACCTCCTTGTCTGCATAAACCGGATGTTTGGTCAGGGTCTGTGCAAACTGAAAATCATGAAATCCGGTTTCTTCCAGCAGGGCAATTTTTTCGGGGGTTGTTCTCCACCTGGCTTCTTTGACAAATTCAATAGGATAGACCTCCCGGGGTTTAACACCTTCAAACAACAAGTCATCCCAGGTTTCAAGGGTTTTTGCCAGGTTGTATAAAATGGCGAATGATCCTTCTTTGGGAACATCAATGACCACGATCTTTCCTCCCCGGACAAGGGCATTGAAGGCTTTCCGGAATGCCAGTTTCAAATCGCTGATATAACTGGGTGAACCGTTAAAAAGTACAGTGTCATAGCTTTCCTTTCCTATATCTGAAGTTTGCACAGAACCAACCTGCACTTTCATGCCTCTTTTTTCTGCAATTTCTGCCATGGAAGCCGATGGTTCCAGTCCGTATTCAATGCGGATGTCATAGTTTTTTTTCAGGATGTGTTCGAACAATCCGCTTCCGCATCCGATCGAAAGGGTTCTGCTGGTGTCTTTTAAAAAATAAGCAACCAGCGCTGCTTCAGAATGTAACAGATTCCGGTTTCTCATAAACCATGCATCGTATTTACTTGCATACTTGTCAAATACGTTCTGCTTAATTTGAAGAATTGTTTTTCTCATAGTTTCAAAATTAAAAAAGCCGTAATGCAGGAGCAAAACGGCTTTTGATTAATAAAAAATTGTCGTTTTCCTACGCTGCCATTATACAGATCAGGTTCAAAGGGTATCATCTCAGCCTATAAAAATAAGCACCCCAAGATTTTTATCTTATTTGAAAGAACTTTATGAAATAGGTCAGAGTATAATCTGACTTACTATTGTACAAATTTAATAATAATAAACAACAAACAATATTAAGGGGCAGAGTTTTATTAATTCGGCAAGCATTATTTTCATTCTTTTTATAGAAGTCCTCGAAAAACTAAGCAAACAAGTTTGCAGTTTTTCGGGAGCTATGAGAAATAAGGAAATGAAGAAGAATTATGTTTTAAATTCAAAAACCGTTAATTGTAAATCCACCATCCACACTAATACATTGTCCCGTGATATAACCTGCTGCAGGCATACACAGGAAAGCAGTAAGTGAAGCTACTTCATCAGGTTCACCTATCCGTTTCATGGGTGTCCTGCTGATAACTTCATCGTAGTATTTTTTGTCTTTAAGTACCGCTTCTGCCCGGGGAGTACGAATATACCAGGGTGCAATTGCATTAACACGGATGTTATATTCTGCCCATTCTCCAGCGAGATTACGTGTGAGTTGGATAAGTGCAGCTTTGGTCATACCGTAAATGGAACCGGTGCGGATATGAACTTGTCCTGCAATGGATGCAATATTGATAATATTTCCCTGGTCAGATTTTTTTAACATCGGAAACGCCAGCTTACTCAATTCAAAAGCAGAAGTAAGATTGGTATTCATTATCGTATCAAACTCAGCTTCAGTGTACTTATCTGTTTTTTTCCTGATATTCATTCCAACATTATTGACAAGGGTATCCAGCTTTGAGCAGTTTTTTTCAATATAATCAATTACCTTTTTACATTCATTTCTTTTACTAAGATCGGCATCGATCCCTTTAATTTCACCCCTACGGTTATTTATTTGGATGAACTGTTCAATATCTTTTTTTGTTCTGGCGACAATAATCACATGAGCACCATGGCTAAGGAATTCTTTGGCGATAGCTGCACCGATCCCTTTGGTACCACCGGTTACCAGACATTTTTTTCCTTTCAGTGTCCAATTCTTATAATTTTCCATTTTATCTGAATGCATCGGAATATAACTTCGTTGAGTTCGCAACTAAAAACCAGTATGAAGATCTTTATTTTGCATTATGATTTTTCTTTACTTTATTTTTTGAATCTACCACAATAATTTTAGGGCAATGTTGAGAAGACTCAATTTCATCATATTCTGCAAAATTTGCTATTATAACTAAATCGCTTTTATGTACTTTTCTTGCTGCAGCACCATTCAAACAAATCTCTCCTTCTGCACCATATATCAAATAGGTTGAAAAGCGTTCTCCATTTGTAATATTATATACATCCACTTTTTCAAATTCTAACAGATCAGCTTTTTTACAGAGTGATTTATCAATTGATATAGATCCCTCATAATTTATATTAGCATCCGTTACAACAGCTCTATGAATTTTTGATTTCAAAAGTGTTCGTTTCATATCTTGGTCTCATTAATTTTGTATGCTTCTTTTAATCCTTCAAATACTAAGGTTGGTGATATAATATCGAATAAGTTTTCATTCCGGAACATTGAAGAAAATCCTCCGGTACCTATAACTATAGGTTTGTCTCCTTGAAATGCCTCAATCGATATTTTTTTTGTTAACTCTTTAACTATTGCTATTTGACCATGGTATAGTCCTGCTTGAATGCTCTCTACTGTTGTTTTCCCATATACATTCTTGGTTTCTTTTATCTCAACCCGTGGAAGCTTAGCAGTATGTTTATCAAGTGCTTCCATAGACATTCTTATACCCGGAAGAATAATTCCCCCTAAATATTCTTTATTTTTTGAAATAACACAGAAGGTAGTTGCTGTTCCAAAATCAACAACAATTAAATTATTATCGGGATACATACTCAGAGCAGCTATTGCATTTGCTATTCTATCAGCTCCTACTTCGTGCGGATTGCTGTATTTAATTTTAAGACCGGTTTTTACTCCGGGTTGTAAGAAAAAAGGAGATATATTAAAATATTTTATGCAGCCGTTTCTAATTGAGTGATCTTTATCAGCAAAAACAATTGATAATGATGTAGGAGGACCATTGCAAGCTGATGGAACATTTGCAGTATGTGATCATGACCCGGGGTATGGAAGTGTAGCCAGAAATTTAGCCATAAATATACTTGAGGCAAATGAAGAGAATAAAGCCAGCTATACCAGTGACCCCGTTTTGGTAATCGGAGTAAT
>JAUWPX010000366.1 GCA_030611395.1 Bacteroidota bacterium
AGTATTGATGATGAAGGAAAAGTGAATTTTACCGGTATGGGAATGGACATTGCTTATTTGCCTGCTTTTTATATAAACGGGAATATTGTTCCGGCAGGAAAGCCTTTTATTCTTGATAATAACGGGGATGTAGTTTATGCCAAACCTGATACCGAAAACCCTTGTACACTGGAACTGATATCCACAACTAAAAGGATCACTAAAAATACAACTGATAATATTGAGAAAGTATTTTTGAAGGAAGGGGAGACCTATGAACTGTTTTTCTGGGATGACGGATGGGTGTCGTTTGGGAAAATGGAGACCGGCGGAAAACCTCTGGAATTCCAAAACGTTCCTTCCGGTGCCCTGTACTGGCTAATCAATACAAAACCCGCTAAAGACCGCCCGGAAAGGATTTTTATTGTTACGGATAAGGGAAAACAGGTTTGGTATTAATCACCTGATTTTCCATTCGAAGCCATCTTTTTTATCCATAATTTCGATACCTAATTCATTCAGGGTTTTACGGATATTATCGGATGTTTGAAAGTCTTTGTTTTTTTGGGCTTCAAGGCGGAAATTCAGGATCATATCGATTAATTTCTTTGTAAGACCTTTTTCCGCAGCTTTTTCCTGTGGATTCATCATTCCGAAAATATCGAAAACAAAATTGTGATAAAGATCTTTCAACTCATTCAACTCATTATTATTAATAGATCCTGTACCGCTTTCAATAGAATTGATCAGCCTGATACCATCGGACAGATGAGCGATAACCATTGCTGAATTAAGATCATCATTCATGGCTTTGTAACATTTTTCTCTCAGTTCGGTTACATTTATGGTCGATTTAACTGAGGGTTTTATATTCTCAAGAGTTTTCATTCCGTTAAGCAGTCGCTCTAATCCTTTTTCTGCAGCCTGAAGTGCCTCATTCGAAAAATCGAGTGTACTGCGGTAATGTGCCTGGAGAATAAAAAACCTGACGGTCATGGGGTGGTATGGTTTCTCAAGCATTTTATGCTCACCTGAAAATAATTCGTCCAGTGTAATTGTATTACCCAGAGATCTACCCATTTTCTGACCGTTAAGAGTAATTAAGTTATTATGCATCCAGTAACGCACCGATTCTTTTCCCAGAGCAGCGGTTGATTGAGCAATTTCACATTCGTGATGAGGAAACAGGAGGTCAATCCCACCTCCATGAATATCAAACTGTTCACCAAGATATTTTCTGCTCATTGCCGAACATTCAAGATGCCAGCCGGGAAATCCTGAACTCCATTCAGATTTCCATTGCATGATATGTTCCCGAGAGGCTTTTTTCCAAAGGGCAAAGTCAAAAGGATTCTTTTTTTCACTTTGCCCGTCAAGCTGGCGTGTGTCGCTTTTCAGATCTTCCAGTACCCTGCCCGAGAGTTTTCCGTATTGATAGTTCTTATTGTATTTTTCAACATCAAAATAGACCGATCCGTTATTTATATAAGCATAGCCTTTTTTAATGATCTCCTTAATAAAATCTTGTTGTTCAATAATATGACCTGATGCATGTGGCTCAATACTTGGTTCGAGCATATTTAACTGACGCATATTCTGGTGATACCTGTTGGTATAATATTGCACCACCTCCATAGGTTCAAGTTTTTCAATCCTTGCCTTTTTTGCAATTTTGTCCTCTCCTTCGTCCGCATCATTCACAAGATGCCCGACATCAGTAATATTTCTTACATATCTAACCTTGTATCCAATGTGCTTCAGATAACGAAACAGCAGATCAAAAGTTATTGTCGCACGGGAATGTCCCAGGTGGGCATCCCCATAAACAGTGGGTCCACAGACATATAGACCAACGTGGGGAGGACTAATAGGTTCAAACTTTTCCTTTTTCCTGTTCAGAGTATTGTAAATGTATAAGTCCTGCATTTTTTTAAGGCGCAAATGATTATGGGACAAAATTAGCAAATAAACTCATCAACAAATAAACTTTATTTACTATATTTTGGAGAAATAAAATATTCATTCTACCTTTGTAGTCAATTCTCAAATATTCTTCCAAAAGGAAGTTTGATTATTAAGAAGAGGTGAGAGAATAGGCTCTTTGACCCTCTAGCAACCTCCTCA
>JAUWPX010000402.1 GCA_030611395.1 Bacteroidota bacterium
AAATGAAAAATAGAAAAAAGGGGGCGGGAAATTAGGTTTTTAGATAACCATAATGTATACTTGTGTTGAATTACGACATCAAAAAAAGTAGTTTTTCGAAGTGCCCTTAATAAACAAGATGAGAAATTGTTACTTCAATAATAATCTTTTTAATCAGGTTGTGAATAATCATCATAACCCGGGAAGAATATTGTTGAAGAATTGACAAAAAGAGATATCTCAACATACAAGCCTTCCCGGAGTTCCGGGGAGGTTTTTTTTATAAATTAAATAAAACAATAATTATGAGTTACGATGCAATTCCCAAAAATTACGAAAGTCTGCTGGATATTAAAAATACCGAGCATGCAATTAAATTCATCAAAGATCATTTCCAGGTTAACCTCGCTGCAGAGCTACATCTGAAAAGGATAACCGCTCCAATGTTTGTAAAAAAAGGAACCGGAATTAATGATGATCTGAATGGTATTGAAAAGCCTGTTTCTTTCAGGGTAAAAAATATTAAAAATACAGAATTTGAGATAGTGCAATCACTGGCTAAATGGAAACGGTTGATGCTGGCTGACCTGGAAATGAATAATGGAGCAGGGATTTATACTGATATGAATGCTATCCGCCCCGATGAAATACTCTCGAATATTCACTCACTTTATGTGGATCAATGGGACTGGGAGAAGGTAATTTTATCAACAGACCGGAATCCGGATTACCTGAAAGATACTGTTGTTAAAATATATAATGCAATAAAGAGGACAGAATTTCTTGTATCAGAAGCATTCCCTCAGATCAAAGAGAAACTTCCGGAAACAATAAAATTCATTCATTCGGAAGAATTACTAGCCCTTTATCCTGAAAGCAGTCCAAAAGAGCGTGAGAATAAAATTGCAAAAGAATTTGGAGCAGTATTTATAATTGGTATCGGGAACAAACTGGCAGATGGAAAACCTCACGATGGTAGAGCACCTGATTATGATGACTGGACTACTGAAACGGGGAACGGATACAAAGGACTGAACGGGGATATTATTGTTTGGAACCCTGTGCTTAAATCAGCCTTTGAAGTTTCTTCAATGGGTATAAGGGTTGATAAAGAAACCTTGCTTAAACAATTAGAAATCACAGGTGATGAAAATCGAAAAGAATTGTACTTCCACAAAAGATTATTAAATGATGAATTACCCTTGTCAATGGGAGGTGGAATAGGCCAATCGAGGCTTTGCATGTATCTTTTAGACAAAGCCCATATTGGAGAAGTGCAGGCAGGTATCTGGCCTGAAGAAATGGCTGAGTCATGTGCTAAAGCCGGAATAAAATTGTTATAACAGTTTTTTCGCTTTATAAAGGCAGTTGATAAAAAACCGAATATCTGAAACCCAGGGTATTCCTGCCATTTACTTTCCCGTACCCCGGTATATAATAAGGTGACATATTGTTATCATCCGACTTATGTATAAGTAACCTGCCCCTTAATGACCATCCTAAATAAATGTTTTTAAATATTTCAGCTCTTATCCCGGTTGTAAATTCCAGCCAATGAGCATTCATGTTTTTTATAGGAATTGTGCCGGAGAAATCTCCCCAATATGGGTCGGCAATTTCCAGATCCGGAGCTTCATGTTTGAAAAAGCTCACCCCATACCTGAACCCGGCGAAAAACATCCCCATCTCATTTACATTATCTTTTTTCAGATAATTTTTGTCAATCCCGATACGTATCGAATAGCCGGTTGATCT
>JAUWPX010000314.1 GCA_030611395.1 Bacteroidota bacterium
CCCCCCCTTGTGTGGTTAAATGAGTTCTTAAATCAATATTTATTTCGAACCTCATTGTGTGTTTTCTTGGCTGGGTCATACTTCATGCTCTGCTTGATTGGCAGCATTTCAAAGAACTATTTTTGATGGTAACAAGTGGGACAATAGTATTGGCGATTCTATTCTTTTATTGGCAGCCTGATGATGTGAAACAAGGATTTTCAGAACCCTTTCATAAATTTTTAGCCCAGAATAAAGAAAAAATTTCCTTTTGGGCGTGTGTCATTTTCTCCTTGCTTTTTAGCGGTGTGGGGCTTTTTATTCTTGACAGGAAAAATATTCTTTTTATCTCAGCTTTACTATTCACTATCTCTGCCATCGGATGCATGGTTATGCAAGAACAGTATCTTCTCATTATTTTTCGACTGATTGGAGGGATGGGAGTTGGTATCGCTTCGATGGTATCTCCTTTATACATCTCGGAAATTTCCCCGCCGGAACTGAGGGGGCGGTTAGTGACCCTGTATCAATTTGCCATTACTATCGGAATCCTTTGTGCTTATTTCGTCAATGCTTTTATTTTATCAATTCCCCAAAATTTTTCTTTACCCGACCAGGGATTTTTCCACTGGATTTTCGTTCAGGATGTCTGGCGGGCAATGTTTGGTTCCGAGACAATCCCTGCCCTGCTATTTTTCTTTCTTTTATTCTTTGTCCCCAGGAGCCCAAGATGGTTAATTACAAAGGGTCATCCCGAAAAAGCACAAACGATACTTACCCGTATAGCAGGCAACGAAACTGCAGAACAAGAGATGAAGGGAATCCGGAAATCCCTGGCCCGGGAAACAGGTTCATTTCGTCAACTCCTGCAGCCGGGACTGCGATTGGCACTTTTCATTGGTATCACCCTGGCAATATTATCCCAGTTAACAGGAATTAACGCCATCATTTACTATGGACCACGTATTTTTGAAAGTGCCGGATTTGGTATCGGTCATTCTTTAAACAGTCAGGTAATCATCGGGATTATAAATGTTCTCTTTACATTAATTGCGATCTGGAAGATTGATAAATTAGGACGGAAACCTCTACTGATTACCGGTAGTTCAGGCATGATGCTGTTTCTTGTTATGATTGGTTTTCTTTTTCAGACCGGAAATGAGAGCAGTATTGGATTATTAATTTTAATACTTTGTTATATCGCCTTCTTTGCCTTTTCGTTTGGTCCAGTAATCTGGACACTGCTCTCAGAGATATATCCAACACACATTCGCGGAAGGGCCATGTCCATCGCTACGCTTTCGTTATGGGTGGGCACCTATATTATTGGGCAATCAGTGCCCTGGTTATTAGAAAATCTAAGTCCGCAGGGAACATTTTGGCTGTTTGCTTTAATGTGTATCCCTGCAATACTGATCACCTGGAAACTGGTTCCGGAAACTAAAGGCAAGACACTGGAACAGATTGAAATGTTTTGGTTAAAAAATTCGTTTAACATAAATCAAAAGTCCCGTGAGGGACGAAATATTGGTAGAAACACGAATTAACAATCAATCAAAAGTCCCGTGAGGGACGAAATAAAAAACAACATGGCAAATACATACACACAAATTCATATTCAGGCAGTATTTTCGGTACAGAACCGACAATGTATTATTTCTGATTCCTGGAAAAACGAATTGTACAAATACATAACAGGTATTATTAAAAACAATAAACATAAACTCCTTGCAATAAATGGTATGCCCGATCATATACATTTTTTATTTGGCTTGCGTCCATCCCAATCAATATCAGATTTATTACAGGATATTAAAGGGAACTCATCAAAATGGATAAACGAAAAAAAGTTCATAAAAGGAAAATTTTCCTGGCAGGAAGGCTACGGGGCATTCTCATACCGTAAATCTGATATACACCAAATAATTAACTACATTAAAAACCAACAGGAACATCATCGAAAAAAGAGTTTTACCGAGGAATATTTGGAGTTATTAAAGGAATTTAACATTGATTATGACGAACGGTATATTTTTAAACCGGTTAAGGTAAATTATTTCGTACCTAACGGCACTTAAATACGTTTGATTCTTATTCTTTACCAATATAGTGTCCCTAACGGGACATTATGTAACCTATAAAATATTAAAGGATTAAAAATAAACCTGTGAAAAAATCCTTTTACCAGCTAATTAAAAACATGCAACAACCGCATCATTATTTCTGGTTGAATCCATACAAAGAGATGGCTTTTACCCGTTGCCCGAAATGTGAACGAAAAACCATGGTCAGGAAAAAGCGACTTGCAATTGATGTGCTCAATAAAACTATATTGCTGGCAAATGTTACAAACAAATACTGCACCGGATGTGATTTGATCATTACAGGTCAGGAAAAAATTGAAAAAATACTTAGTCAACTGACTTACTTTGATAATAAAACAGTTCAGCCGGACGACTATTTTATTTTTGGCACTATCGGGAGGACTAACTACAACAAATCCATGAAACAAGGGCTTTATCCATCTGACTGCATAAAGCTTGTTAACCCTTTTATCGACAAACTGCATTTTAAAATCAGGCCGGCAGGTTGGTACAAAGATTAAGTAAACAATATAAAACAAAATTTAATAAAAACTATCTAACATGGAAAAATTAGAATCACAGGGTAAATGCATATTTTGCGGTAGTACTTTCTCAGGGAAGAGCATTACAAGACACCTCAATACTCACTTACTCCAAAAGCAAGAGTTGGATACGGGTAAACAACACGGACAATCCTA
>JAUWPX010000113.1 GCA_030611395.1 Bacteroidota bacterium
CTCCGAATGGCGGTTTAAACCTCCATCCGAACAACCCGTAAACATAAAACCTGTTGTCATTTGAATTGTTTTGTGCAAATACTTTTATCCAGAGATCTTTTGTGAAGTTGTAGTTGAGCGAGATGATATTAATGAATGCCGACTGGTTTGTAGTATCAGGTGAGAATTTTAAATAATTAGCGCTGTATTCAAATGCCAGTTTCTCCGAAAATTTCATACGGGCACTTCCTGATGCCAGTAAAAAATCTCTATCGAAGTTTTTACCAAAAGTATAAGATGCCTGGGCTGAACTCCATTCATCGGTATTATAACCCAGAGTAAAAGTGTGTTTATGGTTATAGTATTTTTTATCGAAGAGCTTGAATTCATTGTTGTAAGTGTATTTCAGACTTATACGGTTCTGAAAGTAAAATTTTACCATGTCGTTAAAATACCAACTCCTGAGTGTCCCGGTGTGGCTCCAGAAAAGATTGTTAACTGACAATACTTCTATGTAGTTAAAGATATTGTTTTGTAACCACCATGTGTACTCAAGGTCACTATCAATTTCTCTGCGGTCGTCATCCCTTACAAAACCTGTTTGATTCATGTTATCCATAAAATTCTCACCAATATTTGTATAGCGGAAGTGAAAATGGTAAACGTTACTTTCGTTAGCAAATCGCATAAACCATGCACTATGTGTTTTCAAATCACCCGGCCAGCTACCGACAAACTGACCGGTTAATTTCCATGCTTCTCCAGGATTTAAAGTATAATCGGCACTAAAGGAACGTGCATATCCGCCATCCCACGATTTATCTACCAATGTTAATCCTACAGTGGAGGATTTAAGAATATCTTTTTTAACCCTGGCAGCTGTGAAGAATGCACCGGGCTGATCTTCATCAGTAATTTCCGGACTATGGGCTGAAAGAATATTAAAACCATAGTCACCGATTTTCCCGGTAACTTTGCCTCCCCAATCAATATCGCCAATCCGGCGTGAATAGAAATTATTTATCCTTGTTTTGTACATTTCATTTCCTTCCTGGAAAAATAATCGTTTCTCAGGATAGCTCAATTCATACCTTGAAAGATTGATTTGTTCCTCATCTGCTTCAACAGTGGCAAAATCGGGATTGATAGTTACATTTGCTGATATATTGGATGAGAATTGCCATTGAAGATCACCACCAATATCCGGAATAACCTCATTGTGCTTACCCGAAAAGTCACTGTTTTCATACCTTACAGTAGAATAGGGAAACAGGGTTATATTACTTTTTGCTCCGGGTGTTTCAATCCCGGTCAATATCCCGCTCTGCGAAATCCTGAAGTCATCGTTCATTTCTTCAGACCAATATGAAGTTTCTGAGTTTGATCGTATGATCCTGCCAAAATTAATACCCCATTGATCCAGATTCTTACGGTATTTTATGCTTTTAAACGGGACAGACATTTCGGCTGCCCATCCCCATGAGAATATCTTAACTGCACTTTGCCATTCGGTATCCCAGTTTATATCAATGTTTCTTCCATCATCGGTAAATTTCAGATCGATTTGCGAACCAAGAGGGTTCACTGCAAAACCATATGCACTGGTATTGTCGTTATAGGTATCAAGCAATACTAAAACCAGATCATCACTTTTGCTAAGCTGATCACGTGACTGGATCTTTGCCACAATTTCATCAGAAGGTTGATAGCATTTCCAGAAAATATATATATTCAGACTATCGTATCCAAAATAAACGACCGTTTTGCGGGAAGCAGTTTTTCCCTTTTGAGGTTCAAGCTGAATAAATGAGGTTGCACTATCAGGGAAGTTTTGAGTATCAATTATTCCATCTATTAGAATCGGGGTAGTAACCCTGAAAGCAGAAATCTGTTTTTGAGCGTAACCACTTGTAAGTGAAAAAAACAATAAAATAACCGGCAATACTTTTATCATCTTAACAAAACAAAGTTTAAAAAAATACCCGTTATTATATCTTTTTCAAAATATATTTTTTTAAAAGAAAAAGATTATTCTGAAAATCCAAAGGTAATTTTTTTTACTTCCTTTTAAATTGCCATTGCATACTTATTCAGGTTATACTCTTGAATCAGGTCATTTATTGTCTCTTTTACTGATTGTATTTTAGTAGCCAGGTATGCATTGGAACCTGCAAATGAGAATCCCTCTGACATATTGCCTCTTGCTGAATTGAACAGAGCTTCGGCGATACAATACTTGACTTCCCTGAAGTTACATGTTTTAAGACATTTCCATGGACATTTTACCGGTTTTGTGTATCCGTTTTGAATCTTTTTCACAAAATCATTTAAAACAACCCTGCCGGGCAAACCAACAGGACTATCAATAATTATTACATCCTCCTTTTTGCATTTTAAATAACTCTCCTTATACTCAATTGAAGCATCACATTCATGTGTGGTTACAAACCGGGTTCCCATCTTTACTGCTTTTGCTCCAAATTGCATAATCTTATACATATCTTCTCCGTTGTATATTCCCCCTGCAGCAATTACCGGGATTTCAACACCAAATTTTTGTTCAAAAGGCACCATTTCCGATACGGTTTCTGAGACCAGGTTTGATAGCTGGAATTTTTGATTTTCCAAATCATCTTTCTTGAATCCCAGGTGTCCTCCCGCGAGAGGACCTTCTACAACGACAGCATCAGGTACATGATTGTATCTGTTTGCCCATTGCTGGAAAATTATTCTTGCTGCTTTTGCAGATGATACCTTGGGAACGAATTTTGTTTTACTGTTTTCTAATAGTGAGTCAGGTATCGTTGCAGGTTTTCTTAAAAGTAAGCCGGCTCCAATAAATAATATATCAATTTTTTCCTCCAGTGCAATTCTAAACATATCTTCATAATCTGTTATAGCCATCATAAGGTTTATGCCTAAAACACCGTCAGTTAACGATTTTGCTTTTCTTATCTCTCTTCTTAATGCAGATTTGTTTGCCTCACGAAAATTCTTAGCATAATCAGGTTCAAGCATACCAATAGCTACTGCCGAGATAACACCAACACCTCCTTCGTTAGCAACAGCTGATGCAAGTCCGGAAAGTGATATAGCAACACCCATTCCTCCTTGAATAACGGGTAATTTAATTTTTAGATCTCCAATTTGAAATGCTTCCATTGTTGAATGATTAAATGATTAAATGAGTTCCACCATCCCGTCCTTGAATACCCTTCTAAAGTGATATCCATAAATTGAGTATCTGATAGCCAGTGGAAATAGTTTCGGCTTGTTATACAGGCTCCAGAAAAAAATTTGCCAATAGTATTTTCTGGAATAATCAAATATACCGAGAACAACTATTGATTTAAGAAATGCCATAAAGTCTGTAAATGGGACTTTTGTTTTGTTTTTAACTTTTGGTTCGTAATGTTTCAGGAAATGCAAAACCCTGTTATAAAACGGTTTACATGAATAAATTCCCAGAATGATTTTTTGATAACCATTTATCAGTGCTTTTTTATTCATTTTAGGAATAAAATTTAAAGAGTAATCGGTATTGCTGCCCGACCATTCAGAAGTAATACGTCCCTCATTTTTTAGTCGCCGGTAAAGCCGGGTTTTTTTTGGTGCATTTAACAATCCCACCATTGCTGTAATGATCCCGCTTTGTTGTATAAAATCTATCTGTCTCTGAAACACAGATGGCGGATCATTATCAAATCCCACTATAAATCCGGCCGTGACTTCTATGCCGGCTGCCTGGATCTTATTGACACTTTGAATGAGATCGCGGTTTTTATTCTGTATCTTATTACATTCTGCAAGACTGGCTTCTTCGGGTGTTTCAATACCTACAAATACATTTGAAAAACCGGCTTGTGTCATCAATTCCATTAGCTCGTCATCGTCTGCTAAATTGATTGAAGCCTCAGTTATAAAAATAAACGGATTCTTCTTTGCACGCATCCAGTTTATCATTGAGGGTAGGAGGTCGGTCTTTAAAATCTTTTTATTACCTATAAAATTATCATCAACGAAAAATACATTTCCCCTAAAACCGATATTGTAAATATTTTCAAGTTCTGATAATATCTGGTTCGTAGATTTTGTTCTGACTTTGTGTCCAAAAAGTGCTGTAATGTCACAAAATTCACAATCGAAAGGGCAACCCCTGGTGTATTGTATGGCTAGTGTTGCATATTTTGATGTATTTAGTAAAGAATAATCGGGCAAAGGACTTTCAGTGATTTCGGGAAACTCTGATGTTTGGTAAAGCTTCCGGGCAGAACCATTTTTTAAATCATTTACAAATTGAGGCAACGTGATCTCTGCTTCATTCAGAACCAGATGATCAATGTTCGGAAAGTTTTCAGGATCTTCAGTAAACAGCGGTCCCCCTGCAACAATTTTCCTTTTTAGTTGTTTGCATCTTTTTATTATCTCATTAGCCGATTTGAATTGTGTTGACATGGCACTGATAAAAACATAGTCAGCCCAAAGAATATGTTTTGTTTTTAATTTGCTGACATTTAGATCTATCAGTTTCTTTTGCCATTCACCGGGTAGTAATGAAGCTACAGTTATCAGACCAAGAGGAGGATTCATTGCCTTTTTTGAAACAAATTTCAAGGCATGTTTGAAACTCCAGAATGTATCAGGATATTTGGGATATACTAATAATATGTTCATCACAAGGTATTTTTATGATCTGACGCAATATTATTTGCTAAATCCGACCATAAAAAACTTTAGGGATGAAATGATATGAAAATTGGTGAAAACCTTTGGATCAGGGGTATATAGCATTAATTGGGGGTGAATGACATTCGCCAGGAGTTCCAGGTTGAATACTCTTTGACTTTCAACTTTTGACTTTATAACTTTTTACTTAATCTGAAGAGCTTCTTTAACTTTAAGTATGTATTGACGAGATACCGGTATTTCTTCTTCAATATATTTAAGCTTCAATTTGTATCCCTGTGGATAGATGTTAAGTTTGGATACATAATTTGTATTGAAAAGGCAAGTACGATGACATCTGATAATTTGAGGATGTTTTATTAACAGAGATTCAGTGTTATGTAAGGTTTGTCTGATAAGTTTCTTTTTTATCTCTCCCATTTCTTTCCAGAAAATCTCGATATAATTATCTGCAGATTTCAGCAGAATTATTTTGTTAAGCGATAAGTTGAATCTTTCGGATTTGTTCTCAGATTCAAATTCAATTTCTTCAGATTCGTTTTCTTCGTCAGATATTTTGTCAGGTTTCTTATCCGGATTAAGTGCATCCTGCAGTTTTATTTTTAGTATTTCAAACCGGTTTACAATAATTAATATTACTACCGGTATGAAACATAATAGTACTATTATGAATACGGAATAAAAAGTGATGTTGGTTTGCCCGATATAACGTGCATAGAATGTAGAAGCTAAAGAAATCATCGCCCATATACAGGCATTTAAAACCATATCCCGTTTAAAATTCCATTTTCCCGACAGAAATAATCCCGGTAAAACTGACGGGGCGATGATAAGGGCTAATACCATGGAAAAAAAAGTGATACCACCGAAACCTGCTATGATAAGAAGTTTATTATTGAAGTCAGTTGTTGTTAATTCTATTGGCTGGAAGAACAGAATGAACAGGAACATCCCTAAACTGATGCCCAGGATCACCTTGAGGTTTTGTTTCGGGTCATCATTAAAAGGATAAGACTTATTTAAGAAATCCAGCATATGAATGTGAATGTAATAACTGGTGGCGAAGATAAATAAAGAACTGTTCTTTGACAAATAAACATTTGAACATAGATTTT
>JAUWPX010000129.1 GCA_030611395.1 Bacteroidota bacterium
TGAATCGGAGGAATATATAGAAATTCCTGATAACACAACCATTCTCGGTGCAGCTAAACTTTCGGGTAAAACAAAAAACGGACTTTCAATAGGCATAATGGAAAGTGTTGCAGCTACTGAACAGGCAGAAATTGATCTCGAAGGTGAAAGAAGATTTGAAACCGTTGAACCTCTTACAAATTATTTTGTTACACGCCTGCAGAAGGATTATGATAAAGGAAATACAATTATTGGCGGAATGTTCACTGCAACAAACCGGAATATTGAATCAGAAACACTTAAATATCTTCATAATTCGGCATACACGGGTGGGCTTGATTTTATGCACCAGTGGAAAGACCGGACATATAATATCTCAGGCAAATTCTTTTTAAGCCAGGTGAACGGATCACCAGAAGCATTGCTTCAAACCCAGGAATCTTCAGCACGCTATTTTCAGCGACCGGATGCTGACTATCTGTCTATTGATTCAACACGCACAAGTCTTTTTGGACATGGAGGCCGGCTCCAGTTTGAGAAAACCGGAGGTGGACATTTCAATTATGGTGTTTTCCTGGTATGGAAATCTCCCGGACTTGAACTTAATGATATTGGTTTTCTGATGTCGACAGATGAGATAATACAAATTGCATGGGCTCAATACCGCATATGGGAACCATTCAGTATATTCAGGAATTTCAATATCAATTTTAACCAATGGAGAGCCTGGGATTTCGGTGGAGTAAAAAATGTAGACGGAGGAAATATTAACCTACGCACTCAGTTTAAAAACTACTGGAGCGTGTCTACGGGATTTAATATGCAGGGTCAACGTATAACAAATTCATTGCTTAGAGGTGGTCCCTCAATGAAAATGCCAGGCAGTTTCAATAATTATATCTCAATCCGGTCTGATAACCGTAAAAAGTTATCTTTTAGTCTTATGATGTCAAACAATTGGGGCAGATATAATTCAAGTGAATCGAACACATACTCACTTCAAGCCACATACAAACCTATAGAAACATTATCCATCAGTTTAAACCCAAATTTCAATATCAATAGAACTGAGATGCAGTATGTGACCAGCCAATATTTCAATGATGAAGAGAGATATATTTTTGCCGGTTTAAACCAGAAAGTCCTGGGATTGTCTTTACGGTTAAATCTCAGCTTAACTCCTAATTTAACAATACAATACTGGGGACAACCATTTATTGCAGCAGGTAAATATTCCGATTTCAAACGCATTACCAATAATCTTGCTGATGATTACACAGACCGTTTCCATACTTTCTCTGGTGATGAAATTACCTGCTATAACGACTATGATTATTATGCAATAGATGAAGACCTGGATTCTACAGAAGACTATTTTTGGGAAGATCCGGATTTTAACGTTAAAGAGTTTCGCTCAAATCTTGTTGCCCGATGGGAATATGTACCAGGCTCTACTGTTTTTCTTGTATGGTCACAAAGCAGGGATGAATCTGATCCCACGGGAAATTTCTCATTAAACACCAGTATTAGTGATCTTTTC
The DNA here is from genome assembly GCA_030611395.1 of Bacteroidota bacterium. Taxonomy (GTDB): domain Bacteria; phylum Bacteroidota; class Bacteroidia; order Bacteroidales; family VadinHA17; genus JADFUQ01. The sequence goes on from JAUWPX010000129.1 coordinate 1,520, forward strand.
GATGTCACACCATATAATGTGTTTCTCGTAAAATTCTCGTATCGTTTTGGATTGTAGTATCAAGGAAGAAGAGTTGAGTAGTTAAGTAGTTGAGTGAGTGGAGTAAGGAAGAATGAAGAAGAGAAGAGGTCAAAAATCAAAGGATCGATTCACAGCTCACGGCTCTTCAACTTTAGGCATTTTAGGCACTTTAAACTTTAGGCACTCAATAGTTACGTAATATATTAATAAAAAGAAAAAAATGTTTTTTAATTATTTAACAACAGCAATCAGGAATATTTCCAAGCATAAAGGATATTCCCTGATTAATATTACCGGACTGGCAGTAGGAATTGCCAGTGCAGTGCTAATACTTCTTTATGTACAGGACGAACTAAGTTATGATCGTTTTCATGAAAAATCGGACCAGATATACCGGGTTGGCTTACACGGTACAATTGCCGGAAATGAAATGAAGGTTGGTATTACTTCGGCTCCAATGGCAGAAACCCTGGTAAATGAATATCCTGAAGTACTTCATGCTACCCGACTATTCACTTTTACAGGAAGTCCTGTTGTAAAATACAATGAAAACAGTTTTGTAGTAGAGAAATACTACTTTGCTGATTCCACCTTTTTTGATGTTTTTACTATTGAGTTCATTAATGGCGATCCCAAAACTGCATTGAACAGATCAAATACAATGATACTCACCAGGGAAACTGCCGAAAAAATATTTGGCACTGAAGATCCGGTTGGAAAAACACTGCTGATTGGAAACGATCAGGATACATATGAAGTAACCGGTGTTGTTAAAGAATTCCCGGGTAACAGCCATTTTAATTTTGATATCTTAACCTCAATAGTATCCATGCCCGGTGCTAGCAGTCCGGTATGGGTAAGTAATAATTTTGTCACTTATATTGTTTTACAGGAAGGGTTTGATTACCTCGATCTGGAGGCAAAATTTCCTGAATTGGTAAAAACCTATGTTGGCCCGCAACTTGCACAATTCGCTAATACCACTCTTGAAGAATTTTTTGAAGCCGGGAACCAATGGGGTTACTTTCTGCAAAATCTCACTGATCTGCATTTTTCCGATCTTGAGTTTGAGATTGAGCCCGGCGGAGATATGAAAAATGTATATATCTTTTCAGTAATCGCTTTTTTTCTTATTATAATTGCCTGTATCAATTTTATGAATCTTGCTACAGCAAAATCAGCAGGCCGTGCACTTGAAGTTGGAATACGTAAAGTAGCAGGATCATCAAGAAAAGGATTGATAATACAATTCCTTACAGAATCTGTCATCTTAACCTTTATTTCTCTTGTACTGGCAATTGTTCTGGCAGCTCTACTTATTCCATCCTTCAATAATATTGCCTCCAAGACACTGGCATTGAATCTACTAGGCGACCCCCTGATACTTTCAGGCATTATTATTATAGGTTTAATTGTAAGTCTTCTGTCAGGTAGTTACCCGGCTGTTTATCTTTCTGCTTTTAAACCGGTAAAAGTTTTAAAAGGCAGTATAAAATCAGGTGCAAAAAATTCACGGTTAAGGAGTATTCTTGTTGTTATTCAATTCTCTATAGCCATATTCCTTATTATTTCTACAATTGTTGTTTACCGGCAAATGAATTTTATCCAGAATAAAGATCTTGGTTATGATAAAGAAAATCTTTTGATAGTACAAAGAGCTTATGCTCTTCAGGATCAAAGAGAAACATTTATACAGGAACTTGAAAGAAATACCGGTATTGAATCTGTCACTCTAACCAATTTTTTCCCGGGGTCAATTATGGGTAATACTGCATACAAGCCGGAAGGTAGTACAGCAGACGATATCCGGGCTATTAATATAACTAATGTTGATGATAAATATCATGAAGTGCTAAACCTGAAGGTTAATGAAGGACGGTGGTTTTCCAGAGACAGGGCCGATGATTCATCAGCAGTAATTCTTAATGAAGCTGCAGTAAAAGCACTCGGGTACGAGAATCCCGTAAACAAGAAAGTAATGCGGATCGGGGGAGGTGCCGATAATACTGATCTTCCATTGCAAATAATTGGTGTAGTAAAAGATTTTTATTATCAGTCGCTTCATCAAACAATTAAACCATTAATAATACATTATAACCGAAACGAATTTGGCCAATTCATCGGTTTAAAGATCCAGCCTGATAACTACCAGGAATCAATTAATTTTGTTCAGAAGCAATGGGATGTTTTTGTGAAAGACCAGCCTCTGGAATATTCGTTCCTTGAAGATGAATTAGCATCAAAATATGCTGATGATAGAAAAACAGGAACTATTTTTTCCATTTTTGCATTAATCGCTATTCTTGTTTCCTGTCTTGGACTATTCGGGTTGGCATCATATACAACTGAACAAAGGACAAAAGAAATTGGTATCAGGAAAGTTATGGGTGCTTCTGTTCCTGTTATTTTACTACTGTTATCAAAAGAAATAATTATATTAGTGTCTGTATCAACCCTTATTTCCTGGCCTGCAGCATATTTCTTTATGAAAAACTGGTTGCAGAACTTCGCGTTTAAAATCAACCCGGGAGTATTAACATTTTTTATTGCTTCCCTGGTTGCCCTGATTATTGCAATGATAACTATAAGTTACAGAACGTACAGAGCATCTACAGCAAATCCTGCAGATTCTCTCAGACACGAATAACCAGCAATAAGTTACCAGTAACCAGTGACCAGTGACCAGTAACCAGTGACCAGTAAACAGTGACCAGCTTTGTCCACCGTAGTTTTCTTTGACCACCGTAGGCTTGCCGAAGGCAGTAACGAAGGTGGATAACCAGTAATTTTTATCCTGTTTATTTTTTTTAATTAAAAAATTCATATATTTATATTCTTAATCCAACCAGATAGACATAAATATGGAACCCCTAATAATTTTAGCAACCAAAGTAACTCCCGGAATAATACTTGATCCATATAATGACAATTTTGAAATATCAGGTATCTCAAGGCCTGAAAATGTCCGCGAGTTTTACTTTCCTGTGATAAACTGGTTAAATGAATTTGAAAAAGAGGTATTGGATAAAAAAGTCATTAAGTTCGATAAAAAGCATCCTCTGAATTTCAACCTTAAAATGAATTATTTTAATTCATCTTCGGCTAAGTTCCTGTATGATGTAATAAGTGAACTGGTCAGATTTCACAAAAAAGGTCATATCATCAGGATTTTGTGGTATTTTGAGAAGGAGGATGAAGACATGAAATATGCAGGAGAAGAAATGAGTGAGTTACTTGAAGTTCCTTTTCAATTTATAGAAACTCCGCTTACAGATTAACATCAGAATAGAAAAAATGCCTTCCTGAGCAAGTCAGGGAGGCATTTTTTATTTTAAAAGGTATTTTTTAGAAGCTATAATCGAAACCGACTCCTATAAACAGGTTGGTTTTGGTATATGATTCTGTAACTACCTGGTCCATTGCACCCTCAAGGCTATGATTGAATACTCTCGACCCTTCATCATCATAAATTGTATAACCAACTCCAAGATTCAATGCCATCTTCTCTGACAATGCATATTTAAGTCCGCCGGCAAAAGTATTCGAACTCAGGCTATAACTCAGATCTGTATGATAATCATCATTAACTCCTGAATTTGCACTCAGGTAACCGGCACTAACAAAAAACTTATCGGTAAGTGCATATTCCAGTCCGATTCCAACCTCCCAGTAATTATTATCAATAACATCCTCATTCTTCACAGCTACTCCGCTAACTGATCTGCCATAATTTACAGATTTGTCAAAGTAATAGTGAACCCCGGATGTTACTGAAAGTTTTGAAAATATTTGGTAATCAAATCCAAGTGAAACCATTGCAGGCATATCAGCCCGATTTATTTCACCCTCAGGAAACATCGTAATTGGTACTCCGGTTGAAGTATAACC
>JAUWPX010000044.1 GCA_030611395.1 Bacteroidota bacterium
ATGATATTCTGATATTAATTGGTCCTGAGGGAGATTTTTCCACAGAAGAAATACATCAGGCAACCAAAAACGGATTCCATTCAATACAGATGGGAACAAGCAGGTTACGTACAGAAACCGCAGGTCTTGTTGCCTGTTTTACTGTTAATATGGTTAACCAGTAAAAACTAATAATCTTCAGGATTGTTCTATTTGTTGAAACAATCTCTCAGTCACTTCATTTCTAACATCAAATTGAAGAAGATAGAGAAGAGATAAAACGTCACTAAAAGAATGTTCCACCAGCCATTCAAGGTGGTACAAGTCTGTGTCGTTATTTATATTTTCACTGAGTAAAGGGATAGGAGTATAACTTTGTTCCATAGGCAAACAATTATTGTTTTGATACATCAACAAAACGTTATACCCGAAGATTTAGTATTTATTGGGAGGGAAATCTTTTTTATAAACCTGGAAACTGGTTATCCGCCTTCGTTACCACTACGGTGGACGATGCTTGTTGCTGGTTACTCAACATCTTTACTCTTAGTATGGCGTAAGACTCAATTTTTTCTCTTTAATCATCTTTCGCATATTAATAAGTGCATATCTCATTCTGCCCAGGGCAGTATTAATACTTACGTTTGTTTGCTCAGCAATTTCTTTAAAACTAAATTGCCCATAATGCCTAAGCATTACAACCTCCCTTTGATCATCAGGTAATTCATCAATAAGTTTCCTGACATCTTTGATTATCTGGTCATGCACAATTAATTGTTCAATATTTCTTGATGAAAACTTACTTGAGTTAAACAAGTCAGCTTCATAATCCTCGTTATTACAGGTATTTATCTGTTTTTCTTTACGAAAATGGTCAATTACAAGATTATGAGCAATACGTATTATCCAGGAAACAAACTTTCCATTATCCTTATATTTATGCATTTTAAGGGATTGGATTACTTTAATGAATGTTTCCTGAAACAGATCTTCGGCAAGCTGCTGATTTTTGACCATCAGCAAAATATATGTATATACTTTTGTTTTGTAGCGAGTAATTAACTCCTCAATGCTTGGTTGACTGCCATTCATGAACCGCTTTATCAGTTCATAATCAGATAAATTATGAATCATTATCTTACCTCCTGATTAAATTCAAATGAAGTAGAAATGTTTCTAAGGCAGTCCTCCTGTGTTTAGTTTAGTTCTAATATTCTGCAATTAAAGTAAAATAAATGTTTATTCAAAAAATATTACTTTTGAAATTTGCTAAATAATGTTAAAATATTTGCAACAACATGAGTTTTAATGCCAGAAAAGAGACACATGACAGCCGGCAGACGGGAAAAAAATCAAAAGTAATTGAGATAAAAGGGGCACGAGTACATAATTTGAAAAATTTTGATCTTTCCATCCCGAGAGACAAGTTTATTGTTATCACAGGCTTATCCGGTTCAGGAAAATCATCACTGGCTTTTGACACTCTCTATGCTGAAGGACAGCGCAGGTACGTTGAGAGTTTATCCTCATATGCCAGGCAGTTTCTTGGAAGAATGAGTAAACCCGAAGTTGATTATATCAAAGGAATCCCTCCGGCAGTGGCAATAGAACAGAAGATAAATTCTCATAATCCCAGGTCAACTGTAGGAACTACAACAGAGATTTACGATTACCTCAAATTATTGTACGCCAGGATTGGAAAAACCTACTCACCCGGTTCAAACAAAATTGTAAAACGACACCAGGTTAAAGATGTAGCAGATTTTCTTTTTTCATTTCCTGAAAAAACCAAAGCTTTCATTCTGGCTCCACTTCACATAGATAAGAAATATGGAATACCGGAATATTTAGAGCACTTAAAAAAGCTTGGTCTTACTAGAATAAAAACATGCAACCAGGTAGAAAAGATAGATGAATTACAAAACAAAATAACAGAAGCGAAGGAATTAGAGCACGCAAAAATTGTTATTGACCGGATAATAGTAATCAACGATACTGATACTGCCGGGCAGATTGATGATTCGATTCAAACAGCATTCCAGATTGGAAAGGGATACTGTGAAATTGAAGTAATTAGTGGGGACAAAGTTATTAATGAAGTTTTTTCCAATAAGTTTGAAATTGATGGAGTTGAATTTGAAGAACCTACTATTCATATGTTTAATTTCAACAATCCTGTTGGAGCCTGTCAAAAATGCGGGGGGTATGGAAGGATCATCGGTATTGACGAAAGCCTTGTTATCCCAAATAAAGCATTATCGGTTTATGAGGATGCTATTGTTTGCTGGAAGGGGGATAAACTTAAAAAGTGGAAAGAACGGCTTATTTTTAATGCTAACAAATTCAACTTTCCAATACACAAACCATATTTCGAATTGAGTCCTGATCACAAGGATTTACTGTGGAATGGAAACCGATACTTCAAAGGGCTGAATACATTTTTTGATTATCTGGAGAAGAAAAAATACAAAATTCAATACAGGGTTCTGCTTTCAAGATACAGAGGCAAAACCATTTGCCCTGAATGTAAAGGGAAACGCCTTAAAAAGGAAGCCTCCTATATAAAAGTGGGAGGGAAAACAATTCAGTACCTTGTTGATTTGCCAGTAGATAAGCTTCATGTTCTTTTTAAAAAGATAAAAATTTCCAAACATGAGCAGGAAATTGCTAAAAGACTTTTAATTGAAATTAGTAACCGGTTAGAATTTCTTGTAAATGTGGGGTTAGGCTATCTGACATTAAACAGGTTATCCTCAACCCTTTCAGGGGGCGAATCTCAGCGGATAAACCTCGCAACATCACTGGGGAGTAACCTTGTAGGTTCGTTGTATATCCTTGATGAACCATCAATAGGCTTGCATCCCCGCGACACTTCCAGACTGATTGATGTTCTCAAATATCTGAATAAACTCGGAAACACTGTTCTTGTTGTTGAGCATGACGAAGAGATTATCAGGGCAGCTGATGAAATAATTGATATCGGACCAAAAGCGGGAAGATTAGGTGGTGAAGTTGTATTCCATGGAACTCACAAAGCACTTTACAGTAACAAGATCAGTTTAACAGCCAAATATTTAACCGGAGAAAAACAAATTCCTGTTCCCAAAATAAGAAGGAAATGGCATAATTCAATAGAAATTCAGGGTGCGAGGGAAAATAATCTAAGGAATCTTACAATTAAGTTTCCCTTAAACATTTTAACAGTCATTACCGGAGTAAGTGGATCAGGAAAAACTTCACTCGTGGGATCAATTTTATATCCCGCTCTTTCACGACATCTCAATGCATACGACAAGCAACCAGGCGAATTTGATCAGCTAACAGTAGATACTTCCTCTCTGGGTTCAGTTGAATTTGTAGACCAAAACCCAATTGGAAGGTCCTCCCGATCAAATCCTGTTACATATCTGAAAGCATATGATGAGATAAGAAAACTATATGCGGAACAACAATTATCAAAATATAATCATTTTAGTCCTTCACATTACTCGTTCAATATTGATGGCGGAAGATGTGACGAATGTCGGGGTGAAGGGATAATTAAGGTTGAAATGCAATTCATGGCTGATGTTGAACTGGTTTGTGAAAGCTGTGGAGGAAAAAGATTTAAAAAAGAAATACTTGATGTCAGATACAGGGGTAAGAACATCTATAATATTTTAGAACAAACTGTAAACGAAGCTATTGACTTCTTTAGCTCGGGAGAAAATTCCCTGGAAAAGAGAATAGTTGAAAAATTAAGACCTTTATCAGATGTAGGGTTAGGTTACGTAAAACTAGGTCAGGCATCAAGCACACTAAGTGGAGGTGAAAGTCAAAGGGTTAAGCTGGCCTCATATTTAAGCAAAGAAAGAAGTTTCAGTCCTTCTGTATTTATTTTTGATGAACCTACTACCGGTTTGCATTTTCATGATATAAGAAAGTTACTTGATTCGTTCAATGCCCTTATAGAAAGAGGGCACTCAATTTTAATAATTGAGCACAACCTTGAGGTAATAAAATGTGCAGACTGGGTTATTGATCTGGGCCCCGGCGGTGGTGAGCATGGAGGGAACCTGGTTTTTGAAGGAACTCCTGAGGAGCTTATTAAATGTGACAAATCTTACACCGGAAAATATTTACGACCAAAACTTACTAAATAAAAAAACCACCTTTCGCAAGGCGGTTTTCATTTATTGTTTATATACTTACTTAATCTTAAAGCCAAACATAATTGCTACGCAACCACTTTTCGGTTCTTCGGTTTCATCCGCTGCTTTCAATACCTTAATCACTAATTTAAGTTGCTGACTTGAATCAAGTTTAAAGTCCCAGGTATTAGTATAGTCGTCATTCCGGTTATTGTATAGCTCATTTCTATGGGCATCCACAATTTTGAATTCAATATCTGACTGGCCAATAGCTCCACAAATTGCTATCCTGTATTCCTGATCAGAATAAAAAGTCTTATAAAGCTCTGCTTCTTCCCCTTCGATCAGTATAGCCGCATGATAATTCCCATCATGTGTAAACGGGTTAAGCTCAGCTTTACATATTTTTTTTGCAAAACCTTTACACTGTGACTTACCTGATTGAGGTAAGACAAAGAATAATGCAACAATAATAAAAACAAACAAACTCCTTTTCATAACATTGAAGATTTAAAGAATATAAGATTCCCGAAGTGACTCAACTTTTGCACTAAGTTCAGCGAAAAGTTCAAGCGTGAAATTATTTTTTGTTTCAGATTTAAGTGTTGTAACATTAGTTTCTTCATCTTTTGACACACTTATTTCTGAAGTAGTAACACTGATTTTTTCAAAAATAGCTTTCAACTGATTCATATCAGTAAGAATAGCAGCCACATCAGGATTACTTTTTTGGTCCTCAAGCATTTTCATCACGATATTAAGTGACAATTTCTGATCGACGATCCTTGTCACCAGCTTATTCCCTTCAAAAGAATCCTCGTCAACAAGTTTAGTAGCAAGATATAAACCCTCAACCCAACCACCAACAAGCATAATTGATGAAAGAGCTTGTCTGTCATTCTCCTGCAAGTATGAACTGGAGTTCATGAAAGTTTCAGAAACAATATCCATGATCATCTCCCTGTTGTTCACATTCTCTTCAAGTCTTTCAAGAGTTTCCTCGCTAATTGCATCAAGGATCCCAAGTCCGTCTGCCATTTTCTTAGCCGCAGACATATAAGAGATTGAAGTTTGAGTCTGGTCATAAAGGCTGGCAAAACTTAAATCACAAGTATAAATTCCAAGATTAAGAGCCATACTGCGATTTGTAGTATAATTACCTGCATTATCAGTGGGGTTAAGAAGGCCTTCGTTATATTGAGCACCGGCAGACTTAACTAACATTGCTGTCTCAAGAGGTGAAGGCATAGAATAAAAAATCTGTTTTGCCTGATTGATATTATCAAAAAGAGCATCATCAATTTCTTCCATATCTATATCAAACACCGGTTCCTTGTCCTCCTTCCCGCCCGACTTACAACCAATGACTAAAGCGCTAATAATAATTAGCATGAATGTCATTGAAAATTTAAACCGATAATAATTGTTAATCATAATTATTTGATTTAAAGGATTATTCAAACTATTTCATTATACTGAAAGTAAAATTAATAATTTTTTTCTAATTACAAAATCTGATTTGCATATGATTTAATTATTTTTCTACTTATTAAGCATATTAATAAAGTTTTGCCGGGTGATCATCAAGGCTATGAATAATCAATCCACTTCTGAGTTTTGGTTCGAACCATGTAGTTTTCGGTGGCATAATATTACCTGTATCCGCAATTCTGATTAATCGTTTCATAGAAACAGGAAACAAAGCAAAAGCAACTTTTGTTTCCCCGGAATCAACCCGTTTTTTCAACTCTTCTAACCCGCGGATTCCACCAACAAAATCAATCCGTTCTGATCTTCTCAGATCTTTGATGTCAAGAACCGGAGCTAATACTTGCTTTGTAAGTATTGTTACATCCAATGCACCTACCGGATCGTTATCATCGTAAATATTTTTATCCGCTGTAAGGGAGTACCATTTCCCCTCCAGGTACATTGAAAAGTTATGCAGTTTATCTGGTTTATAGATATCTGTTCCTTTTTCTTCAATACAAAATCCATTTTCAAGCTTCTTTAGAAATTCCCCTGATGTAAGTCCATTCAGATCCCTGACTACTCTGTTATAATCAATTATTGTAAGCTGGTTATGAGGAAAATGCACAGCCAGAAAAAAGTTATATTCTTCATCACCCTGATAGTTTGGATTATTTTTTCTCTTCTCCTCACCCACCCTTGCTGCAGCGGCTGTACGATGATGTCCATCAGCCACGTATGTATAAGGGATTTCGTTAAAAAGTAAAATAATTCGTTTTGTCACCTTTTCATCTTTTACCACCCAGAAATGGTGACTAATACCATCATCAGCAACAAAATCATATTCAGGAACATTTGAATCAGCATATTCCTTAACCAGTCTATCCAATTCTAAGTGAGCCGGATAAGAAAAGAAAACCGGTTCGATATTTGCATTATTAATCCGCACATGTTTCATGCGATCTTCTTCTTTGTCTGGTCTGGTGAGTTCATGTTTCCGTATAACACCATTTAGATAATCATCAACAGAAGCTCCTCCTACAATACCATATTGTGTTCTGCCATTCATTGTTTGGGCATATATATAAATGTGTTCCTTATTATCCTGAACCAACCATCCATTTTGTAAGAATTTATTAAAGTTTTCTTTTGCCTTATTATAGACAATATTGCTATGTATATCCACGTCCTGTTCAAGGTCAATTTCAGGTTTAATAATATGAAGCAAGCTGTATTCATTACCTTTAGCTTCCTCTCTTGCTTCCTGCGAATTTAAAACATCATAAGGACGGGAAGCAATTTTTTCAGCAATCTCTCTGGTTGGCCTGATCCCTCTAAATGGTTTAAGTACTGCCATGGCAAATTTGTTAATTGGTTAAATTGGTTAATTGGTCATCAAACCTCAAACATTCTTCCTTTAATCTATTTATCTTACTCAATTTGTAATTTTAAATTTGTAATTTTAAATTTCTTTGACTTTATATACTGGCTCTAATTGACTTTATATGTAATATCGCCTTTCGTAAAAAAATCTATTATCTGATTTGCTGCTGCAACTCCGGCATTAATATTTGCTTCTTTTGTTTGAGCACCCATTTTTTTCGGAGTAAAGTAATATCTCCCTTCATACTTTTGTTCAAATTCATCTTTACAATCAGGAGCAACGTCAGCCAGATAACTAAAATCACTTCTATCATCCATAATTTTCAACAAAGAATCCTCATCAACCACCTCCTTGCGGGCAGTGTTTACAATAGTTGCTCCCTTAGGCATTTGTTTCATTAGATTATAGTTAACAGATCCTTTTGTTTTTTCATTAGCCGGCATATGGAGAGAAATATACTGACATTTTCGATACAATTCCTCAGCAGAATCAACCGGAATAACATTATCTTTTCGTATATTTTCACTTTCAATATATGGATCGAAAGCATATATCTCCATGCCAAATCCTTTTGCAATGTTGGACACCAGTTTCCCAACATGTCCATAAGCATGCATGCCAAGCTTTTTCCCTTTTAATTCGGTACCAGGCTTACCGTTAAACAGGTTACGTGCAAAATAGACCATCATTCCAAGTGCCAGTTCAGCCACTGCGTTAGAATTCTGTCCGGGTGTATTCATCACTACTACATTATGCACTGTAGCTGCTTCAAGGTCAACGTTATCATATCCGGCACCGGCTCTTACTACTATTTCAAGGTTTTCTGCAGCTTCTATTACTTCCTTTGTCACCTTATCTGAACGGATTATCAGGGCATTAGCTCCTTTTACAGCTTCAATAAGATCCTCCTGGCTTTCATATTTTTCAATCAACTCCATTTCATATCCGGCTTCATTACAAATCTTTTTTATAATGGGTAATGTTTCAGGGGCAAATGGTTTCTCGGTTGCTACTAATACTTTCTTCATCATCATATAATTAATTTGTTTAAAAAGTAAATTTATACTTTATCGTTTTCAAATTCCTGCATAAGTGCAATAAGTACCTCAACACTGTCTTTAGGTAAAGCATTATAGATCGAAGCTCTGAAACCACCTACCGAGCGGTGACCTTTAATTCCAACCATCCCTCGTTCGGTAGCATACTCAAAAAATTCCTTCTCAAGAGTTGCATAATCTTCATTCATTACCCAGCAAACATTCATTATTGAACGATCTTGTTCGTTGGCAATAGTGGGAATAAACAGCTTATTTCTGCCAATTTCATTATATAATAATTCTGCTTTTTCCCGGTTCATTTTATTCATGACTTCCATACCCCCCAGGTTCTTTATCCATTTTAGTGTCTGCAGTGCTGCAAATATTGCTATACATGGAGGGGTATTAAACATTGACCCTTTTTCTATATGGGTTTTATAATCAAGCATAGTTGGTATGATACGATTTACATTTCCCAGGGCATCATCCTTAACTATAACAAATGTAACACC
>JAUWPX010000166.1 GCA_030611395.1 Bacteroidota bacterium
GATCACTTTATCATTGATACGAAACATTAGTGTTCCATGACCTATAAATGTGATTTCCAGATCACCTTTGGTAGTTTCGAATATATCTTTCTCAAATTCTGTTTGAGCAAAACAAGAAAATGGCAGAACTATTAACATAAAAAAAAGAGTAAATAATAAATTAACAAATAATTTTTGTTGCATAGTATCAGTTTTTAATAATAATTAGTGCTTGTCCATACAGTCAAACTAATTTTGAATTAATTTGTAATTTTTAATTTGTAATTTGTAATTTTCAATCAATCTTTCGCACTTTTTGATTTTCAGTTGCAGCATCCACCATTTTTGCCCAACTCACTTTTTCGCCACTGCCAACAGATTCATACTCGTACCCATTATCTGTTTTCAATAACTTACATTCTCCAAGGTTATATCTCAGTGATTCTACCATATCACCTTCCTTAAGAACGTTACCGTTCAAATCAGCCATTCTTAGTTTACTGCCGGAACTCCGGGAACCGTTTTTTCTAAACCATTTAAGCATAACTTATATATTTTATTCACGATAAAGTTACAAAAATAATGATTAAATGAGTGAATGCATAAATGATTGAATGATTGTTGCGTGTTACGGGGTTAGCGTAGCCGAAACGTAAGTACTGATTAATTACACAATTTTTTATCAATCAAATATTTTTATAATTTTATATTTTTAAAATATAAGTTTTTAATCAAACATCTAAGAATTATGCTTAAAAGAAAAAGAGATTTAATGGTTTTACTTATTATCTTATTTGGAGCTAATGCTTTTGCCTATACCGGAGAAGTGGTTGACTCGTTTAAGAATCCCGGTAATTATGCTACCGGACTCACTTTTGATGGGAAATATTTATGGATGGCTGACAGGCAGGCAGATTTGTTGTTTCAAATAGATCCACAAAACGGAAAGATCATCCGTTCAATACCATCTCCGGGTTATTGGCCTACCGGATTAGCCTGGGATGGTAAACATCTCTGGAATGCCGATATCAAAGGTGGAATTCCTCTTGCAGAAAATTACAATGGGAAGATTTACAAGATAGATCCGGAAAACGGAACAATTTTACATACAGTAAATGCTCCAACCAACAGACCAAGAGGATTAACATGGGATGGTGAGTATCTTTGGTGTATTGATGAAAGCGGGGGGAAAATCATACAATTCGATCCCGACGATGGCACAACCATTCGCTCCATCAATGCCCCTTCAATAGATTCGAGAGGTTTAACTTATGACGGAAAGTATCTATGGGTTTCTGACAGAAGGCGTGATGAGATATATATGGTAGATCCCACGGATGGTTCGGTAATTATAATTGCTGATGCCCCTGGACAATTTACTCGCGGACTTGCATGGATCGGAAATAATTTATGGGCAACAGATTCGCAGGAGGATCTGCTTTTCAAGCTAAAAGTGAATGACGGAGAGAAATATGTAAGAACTAATATGCGCGAAGAAAAAATTGATTATACCTATCAAATAACCAATTACGGCCCTGGCGAGGTAAAGAAAGCAGATATATATCTGGCTATACCATCTAACCGGTTAACACAGGAAATTACAGGAGAAATTAAATACAATCCGGATTATACAAATGTTGTTATTGATAAATGGAATCAATCAACAGCTCATTATGAACTGAAGAATTTAAAAGCCGGTGAATCGAAAACTATACATATGATTACAACTGCAAAATTATGGGATGTAAGATATTTCATTTTCCCCGATCAGGTTGGCACTCTGGAAGAAATTCCTAAGGAAATATCAGCGTTATATCTGCAAAATAATGAAAAGTACCAGCTTAACCATCCAACTATTCAGGATGCTGTAAAAATGGCTGTAGGAAATGAAGAAAACCCGTATTGGATAGCCAGGAATATTTTTAACTATGTTATAGATAATATGTTTTACAAAATGGAAGGTGGATGGAATACCGCTCCTGCTGTTTTAGCCCGTGGAAACGGTTCTTGCTCTGAATATTCGTTTGTTTTTATATCCATGTGCCGGGCTGCCGGTATTCCTGCACGCTATGTAGGATCGGTTGTAATTCGTGGTGATGAGGCAAGTATGGACGATGTTTTCCACAGATGGGTAGAAATTTATCTCCCGGATTACGGATGGATCCCTATCGATCCAAGTGGAGGAGACCAAAGTAAACCAAGAGATCAGGCACTATATATTGGAGGACTGGCTAACAGATTTCTTATAACAACCCAAAGCGGAGGCGATTCGGAAATAATGGGATGGACCTATAACTCAAACGAGTTTATTGTAACTGATCCAAAAACAAATGTGGTAGTCGAATATTTCGCAGACTGGGAACCAATTCAATGAGGAATATAGCTTCTACAACCCCAGTTTCTCCTTCAGCCTGACGTATCCGCTCCGGCTGACAGGTATTGACCGGTTATTATTCAAAATTACTTTATATGATTCTTTACCATACTGTTCTAACCTGGTTATTTTGTCTATTCTTACAATAAACGACCGGTGTACCCTGATAAATAGGTTACCAGGGAGGCTCTCTTCAAAATATCTCATTGTTTGCTGCTTAAGGAATCTACCTTCTGTAGCATAAACCATTACATAATCATCCTGGGCTTCAAAATAAATTACATCATCAACAGGGATAACATTTATGGTGCTTCCGGATTTCACCACAATCCTGTCAATAGTCTCCCCTGTCCCTTTTTTAAATAAAATACTTTTATTAACAATATCGTCCTGTTTTTCGCCGGCAATAATTCTATTTATGGCCCGCTTCACTGCCTCTTCAAACCTGCTTTTTGAAAAAGGTTTAAGAAGATAATCAATCGCGTTCATTTCAAAAGCTTTCAGTGCATACTGATCATAAGCAGTTGTAAAAATAATTTCAGGTTGAAAATCAAGCAATTCAAGCAATTCAAAACCTGAAATTTTTGGCATTTGCACATCCAGAAAAACCAAATGTGGTTTTATCTTATTAATTCCTTTAGTACCGGCAAAGCCATCTGCATATTCTGCTTTTATTTCAATATTTCTAAAAGGCTTCAGATAACTCCTAACAAGGTCACGGGCAGGCTTCTCATCCTCAACAATTACAGCATTGATTATCATAGCAATTTATTATCAGGTTATTTTGATTCAACCGGGATGCTAATTTGTGCAATGAATTTGTTTTCAGTTTTGTTTGTATAAAGTAAATCGTTCCTGTTATAGTTTAGTTGCAGTCTTTTACTTACATTTTTCAAACCAACTCCTCTGCCTTTTCTTGCAGGTATTTCCGGATCAAAGTTATTGATAACCGTTAGAGTACAAAAATCCTTTTTCATGTAACATTCAAGCCGGATAAATACTGGGTCTGAACTTTCGTAAACACCATGCTTAACTGCATTCTCAAAGAGAGGTTGTAAAATCATATTTGGAACAAGAATCCCATTGCATTTCTTATCCATCTGTTTTTCAAATATTAATCTATCACCAAAACGAATTTTTTCAATATCCAGGTATAACTCAATATTATTTAATTCATCCTCAAGTAAGGTCATATCTCTCTGATTTTTATCGATAGCATATCTAAGGAATTCGGAAAGTTTTACAACCATATCCCTTGCCTTTTCGGGATTTGTTATGGTTAAAGAACTTATTGAATTAAGGCTGTTAAAAAGGAAATGAGGATTGAGTTGAGACTTCAAAAGGGTTAATTCTGACTCTTTGATAAGCGCGTAAAGCTCAGCTTCCTGCTTTGACTTTCTTTCCAGATCAGAATAATAAGTAATCAAATAGTATATAAGTAATATGATAAAATAGTAGAATATACCGGCAACAAGCCGATAATATCGTGCCTCAACCAGAAATATCTGATAAGACTCGTTATCATACCAGAATGAGCTCAATATATATTCGCTAAGAAATGTCCAGGATAGCAAACACACAACTGCTATGGCAAGATGATTAAACACAAAAGAAAACCGTGTTGATTCAAGAGTGTTCAGAAATCTGGCAGGATACCAGATTCCGAGTCCAAACAGCAAAAATAGACCGTTATAAACCAAACTGTCAAATAAAACCACATTAAATGAAAACTCATTTATGCGATAAATAAAAACAGCATGGGCACCAAAAATAAGTACCCATGCTGCAATATAAACAAATAGTGTGATTCTTTTTCCTGTTATTGGATGCATCATTGTTTAAAAACTTTGAACCTCTCCACCCCCAAAAATAACAAAACCTTTTATTATTAGTTGCTTACCGGGATCATAAACAATATGCGGGTCGGGGAGGCGGTTGTCCGAGAATCCTCCGAAAACAGAAGTCACTTCGACTGTTACATCCCAATCCCTTGGAACAATAAACTTTCCGCCTCC
>JAUWPX010000363.1 GCA_030611395.1 Bacteroidota bacterium
TCAAAAGCAATTTTTCTGCGTTCCGTTTTTAATCCCAGGTCTTCAGCAAGTTGTATAAGGCTTTTGTTTGTAATTGAAGGTAATATCGATGGTGATTCGGGTGTTACATAAGTATTTCCCTTTATTCCAAAGAAATTTGCCGGACCACATTCGTCAATATATTTTTTTTCCAGTGCATCTAAAAATACAACATTGGCAAATCCTTTATCATGTGCCATTTCAACCGGCATAAGGCTTGCAGCATAGTTTCCTCCAACTTTTATATTCCCTGTTCCCAACGGAGCAGCCCTGTCAAAATCACGACAAATCATTATATCAACCGGCTTTATACCGCCTTTAAAATACGGACCTACCGGAGTAACAAAAACAATAAATGTATATTCTGCAGCAGGTCTTACACCAATTCTTGGTCCTGATCCGAAAAGCAGTGGGCGAATGTATAATGCAGCACCTGACCCATATGGAGGGATAAATTCTTCATTTAGTTTCACTGCTTTAAATACAATTTTTTTGAAAAGCTCCTCCGGCACTTCAGCCATTTTTATCCCTTTTGCAGAATTATTAAGTCTTTTTGAATTTTCTTCCCACCGAAACAGGCGTATTTTTCCGTCTTTCCCCCGAAAAGCTTTCATCCCCTCAAAAGCTTCCTGCCCATAATGTAGTGCTGTAGCTGCAATATGTATATTAATATATTCTGATGAAGAAACTTCCGGCTCTCCCCATTTGCCATCTTTGTAATAGCATCGGATATTATGATCCGTTTTTTGATAACCAAACGGTAAGTTTTTCCAGTCAATATTTTTCATTTTTTATTATGGTTTTGAAATAAGTTTAAAACGCTGTGCAAAAATAATTAAATTAATTCTTCCAGTATCTTTCCCTGTTCTTCTTTTGAAACATCTCTTAGTACCCTGGCAGTGGCAGTATAGAATTCGTGATCTTTAATAAATCCTAATTGTTTTTCAAACCACTCTTTTTCCGAAGAAACCATATTAAAATTAATCATTTCTTTAGCCTGATTTTTCAAAATATCTATAAAGTCAACCCTGCCTAAATAAGCAAAATGTGCATCACAAAGAATTTCTTCCAGCTTGTTATCCGGTGAAATGGGTGCCTGGGTAGACATAATAAGCTCGCAAACAGTAGTAATCTGATCATTTAAGTATCCATATTTTGGCAATATATCCTTTGCATAGAAGCAACTCATTTGTTTATTATTCTCATATCCATCAAGAAAACCTGAATCATGAAAAATGGCTGCTGTTTGAACAAAAATCATTTCTTCATCAGATATTCCTTCGGCCCTGCCAATAAGCTCAGCCTGTGTTAATACGTTTACCGTGTGCTTTAAATTGTGAAAACTAAGAATTTCCGGCAGTTCATTTTCCATCTTCGAAAGGATATTTTCTTCAACATCTAAAAGTCTCAATAGTTGAAGCCGTATTCTGAATTTTTCATTTGGTAATCCTTTCATATCAATTGACAATTCAGGACGAATGCCATTTACAAAATACATATCAATTTCCCCTTTGTATTTTACCGGCATTTTACCTCTGTATTCACAAATAAAAAATCCCTTTACAAAATCATATGTTGTTCCTGAAATATTTACCTTCCCTGCTTCTCCTGAAGATTCCATTCGGCTTGCTGTGTTTACCGTATCTCCCCAGATATCATAAGACAACTTTTTTTGACCAACAACCCCTGCAATTACCGGTCCTGTGTGTACTCCAATCCTGATATCCCAAAAATTTTGTCCTCTGCTTTCGGCTTTCATTTTTAACTCCCTCATATATTCCTGCATCTCAATAGCAGCAAGCACAACTTCAATAGGGTTTGTCCTGTTCTTGTCGGGTATTCCTCCCGCACACATATAGGCATCCCCAATAGTTTTTATTTTCTCAATATTGTATTTCTCTGCAACTAAATCAAAATGATAGAAGAAAGTATCAAGTTCATCAATAAGCTTCTCAGTATTCATCTCTTCAGCAATCTTTGTAAACCCTTGAATATCCGAAAACAAGACAGTAGCCATTTTGTATTTCTTCTTTGCAACCTTTCCTTTTAATATCAACTCATCTGCCGTATCTTTAGGTAAAACATTTGCAAGTAAATTTTCAGTTTTATCCATTACTTTCACCATTTCCTCTGTTCGCT
>JAUWPX010000216.1 GCA_030611395.1 Bacteroidota bacterium
AATTGTAATGGAATCTCCGGGTAAAGGAGGGATAGCTGGAAAAATCCCCGAACCACCGTCAAGAGCTACAAGAGCAGCCCTGAGAAGGGGAGGAAAACCGGCACTGATCTCATCAAGACTGATTGATCCGCCGCCCGAAAAGTCATCAATCGCCAGTGGACCTACATAAAAAATTTTGATTTCTTCATCCTGTGCAGGTATATCCAGTATTTCCGAAACATCAAAGGTAAATAGTGAATCTTCTTTAAAAACAATTTTTATTGAGTTATCTTCAAGAAATTGCAGGGTGTCATTCGATTCAATCGCATCACGGAGAGTAAGACTCCCTTTTACAACAGGCACAGAAACCCCCATTTTTTTAGCCCCCTGAGTAGAAAGCTTATCCATGTCATAAGTCTCTTTAACACAGGAATTAATCAATATAAATAATGATATAATTCCTAATCCGGTATAAATTATTCTCTTTTTCATCTGTTAATATTTTTAATCATTTCTGGGTACTGGGTGCTGTCAAAACCTCAAACTTCAACCCCGTCCAGTTGTTTATTTATTGCGATACATAGTTCCCCCGGACGTAACCGGGGCTATCTGACTTTAAGCCCTCCGGGCTTTTTTTTTCTGCTCTTCGCTCTTCACTCTTCGCTCTCCGCCCTCTGCTCTTATTTGACAGAATAATTATACAGAAAGTTATCCTTACTTCCAACAATCAGGTTATATTTCCTGTCATTTTGCTTAAATCTCCCAATAGAATACAATGTATTCCCACTTACGGGAAAACCTTTATAAAGTTTACCATCGTTATTAAAAAGGTATATCTTGTTTGCCTGTTCCGAAACCACTCCAATCTTTTTATTGGTTGATGAAAAAGTGTAAACAATAGGTCTGTATTCAATATTATCTTCAAATGAAAAAGAGAATAATAATGATTTACTATGATTATAAACTTCTAGTTTCTTATTATCAATATAAATATACTCAAAAGAACCATCTCCATTAATATCCATATAATCAAAAAAATGTTCAGGCGAGAAATCTTTAATTTTCTCCCTTTCAATTTTACCGTCAAAATAAACAAAACAAACTGTTCCCGATTTATCAGTTGTAACCATTCGGGGGGCAGTATCAGCACTTCTGATATCAAGAATAATATCATTGTTCTCCGAAACAGCAATATTTTCCTTCGTTTTTACCCGCGTATCGCCTTTTCTGTCTAATAAATATATCCTGTTATCATCTGCAGCCACAATATAATCCTTGTTCCCAATTCTGAAATGATGGATATATGAATCAATAGTTGTTTCAGTGTGTCCAAACGACCAGCCGCTTATAATATTCCCCTCCTTATTGTAAACATAAATCTTTTTATCCTCACCGGGAATAAAAATTCTGTAATCTCTGTTTTTCTCATAATCAAACAAAGACAACCCATATGTAGCTTCTGACCTGAGTCTTACAGGAAATCGTTCCACATGATTACCATTTCTGTCAATCAAATAAAGTTTTTCTTTTGTATTAAATAAAATCTGTAATTTCTCGTTTTTATAATAATCAATCTGATAAACCTGACCAATAATTTTTCCTTCAAGAGGCAATTTCCATAAAACCCTGCCTGCAGAATTAATTAAATAAATCTTATTACTTTGATCCTGAACAAAAACTTCCTTATTATGAGTATAATGATTTTCAAGAAGTTGGGGTTTAAATGTAAAACTTGTATCAAGCAGACTTTGCCATACAGTCTGTGCTTCTTCCCTGTAAACAGGTTGATATTTTAGAAAAACATTATTATAAAACATCGAATTGGTTTCACTGAACTGTATTGCAAAAGCATGTAACTTATTTACAATTTTGCTTTCCCTTTTCCAGCCTTCCTGAAGCCCTTTGGAAAGATAATCTGCTATTTGTGAGTGCCCCCGGGGAATATTTATATAGAAATAAAAATTGTATTTGTCAGATAGCTCATCGGCAAATTCCCGGTAATGAAGATCACTATGAAGAGTTTTTTGGAGAATATTATTATGAATAATTTTCGATAATGATTGAAATGAATTACCAAATATCAGGTAATTATCAACAAGCGTAAAATAAGAGAAAGCAAATCCCCCAAAAATTTTACCGAAAAGCTTTTCGGGGATAAAATGAACCGGTGATCTGTATACCGGTATCTTAGTTTCTGAATCTATTTTACAATAACTAACAAAGTCTGACAAGCGCCGGTTTGTCCGGTCACAATAACCCGAAATAAATTTTTCAAGCGATTTTTCTGCCTGACTTTTGCTCCTGGTTTTGAAAACTACAAATCTGTTCTCCAATCTATCAACATTTTTAATATCAGTCATCGCAAACCCCACTTCTTCTCCAAGAAATGCATAGAACTCTTCTTCCAGTTCATATCCGGTTTTATTCTTAATCTCGTTTAATGTGTTTTGATAAGCAGTGATTTGTCCTTCCCTTTCCATCCAATTCCTGTAATTTCGTCTGAACAACTCCTGATCATCAATCCCATATGCAATAAAAACAGAAGTGCTTGCCGGAAGTACCTTGTCCATTTCAAAATTTACTGCCGACTGCCCCGAAAAAATATTCAGCCAATTGTTTGCCGAATCATTCGAATATGTGAACCCGTTAAGTAGTATTTTTTCTTCATTAATATTTATATCCAGTTCAGCCCAATTAGCTAAATGTGTTAATTGAGATGCTGTGTTTTTGTATTCACCACCAAATAATTGAGAAATAAGCCTGGGAAATGTCCTGAACTGAACATATAAATTGGCATCTGCATTATGACCTGCCGTTTTTTCAACTATCCTGAATCCATTAGATTGTTTAATTGATTCCGGCTGGTCGATCTGACGGATAGCACTTTCGAGTAAAATGTCTGAATAACTGAAAATGAAAATGTTGTTCTTTACAGCATAGTATATACTATTGCTTTTATTAAAACCATTTGGCTTTAACTCATGGATTTCTGTATTTCCATATTTCTTCGAGGTAACAGTACAATCAGGACAAATTTCACTGATAGTTTCTGCTACTTCCTTTCCCTTCACCCTGTCAGGAAGACTAATTAATACCAGAAGATCAACCCCATCCCTGCCAATTTTATGAACAGAAATAAGTATCTTATTGTCTCTGAAAATATTCGATACCGGCTTAACCGTCCTGTCTAACGAATTAATGTAAACAAGCTGATTATCAAATTGTTTAAACTTTTTGATTTCAGTAAATTCTTTCCATATCAGATTTTCTTCATGCAAAGCAGATATAAGCCCTTTCAGATTTTCTGTTTCAATAATTAATGAAGCATCAACCGGTACCGCCTGAAAAATATCGACCTTGTTATCTTTCTTTGTATAAAATAACAAATAACCGGTTATAAAAACCGTTATGAAAAGGACTGATAATAAAAGTGTTAGCAGTTTTCGGGACATATTAAACAATAAATGTACATTTGTCCAAATTTAAAAATAAATTCCAAATTCGGAAAAACAAAAGGCTCTATATGTGATTTTGGAATAATTTTTGATATTAAATAAAGCTCATTTATAATAACTTTATATACTGTTTCTAATTAAGCCCCAAGGGGCGTTAATCAACATTTTGAAACATCCCCTTGTTTTTTGTAATTTCTAATTTGTAATTTTTAATTTCTCACCTCTATGATCAAAAGAATTTGTCTCTTTGCTTTTTTTGTATTTAACTTCATTTT
>JAUWPX010000210.1 GCA_030611395.1 Bacteroidota bacterium
TGAACGATTACTTACTGATAATTTTTCAGTAAGTATTTCTGCTTTGGCAACCTATGCAACAGAACAGGGTATGGCGCAATATTTTTTCTCAAATCAAAGATTTGAGTATTTAAGTGCATTATCCAATTCCTATGAGCAATATCAGGGAGAATCTATCGCAGGTACAGGGGTAGTGTTACAAGGAAAAAATTATCTTATGACAAATTACAAAACCAGGAATAAGGCACCTTT
Source organism: Bacteroidota bacterium (assembly GCA_030611395.1). Lineage (GTDB taxonomy): Bacteria > Bacteroidota > Bacteroidia > Bacteroidales > VadinHA17 > JADFUQ01. The sequence goes on from JAUWPX010000210.1 coordinate 232, forward strand.
AGGTCTGTATGCTGCTCCGCAATTAATGTACAGAAGAGTCTGGATTACCGGTGAAGCAATGGAATATGATATAGATGAAGATGAATGGGTGGAAAAAGTAATTAAACAGAAATTGAATATCTGTTCAGCGGGAGTGATAATTGGTACTAAAATACCTGTTATGAAAGTATTAGTTGTAGATATATTCGTTGGTGGAAATATTAGATTAAGTAAATATGATGATGAATCAGGATTAACAAAATATAAAAAATGGTATAATATAGATTATTCCGGTGTTTTTCCAACTGCAGGAATCGGTATAGGTATTTTAAAATGACTAAATGAAGAAGTGACTAAAGTGTCTAAAGTGCCTAAAATGTCCGCCCGGCTGAGCCATTCGGACGGGCCTAAAGTTATCAACTATTTAATTAGTTTATAATTTTTGTACTCAAAGAGCCTTTTGCCGGTTTGTTTCTCATACCAGTAGAGTAATTTATTTCTCAGGTTAAATTGCTTTTTATGAATATCCAATTTAACATCCCAGTTCATTTTTTCAATCAGGTCTTTAATCACTGCCGGATGATCTCCATCAAACTCCTGAATAGAGTCAACTTTTGTGAAATCAAATTGTTCCTGGTGAAATTGTTTATAAGTTCCACTCTCAACATTTTCATCCGGATGCCAGTACTTACGGTTATTAAGAGCCTTTTCCCTCATTATTTTTGGATGTTTTACCCATCCGTAATGATATATAAAAGCATCTAACGCCTTCACTCTTAATTGCTTGTCGTTTTCCCTGAAACCCTGTGCATCTCTGAAAGAGCGGATGTTTTTATTATTCCTTATCACCCTGACTTCCTTCCTGTACCATGATCTTGAATCAGCTACATAGCGAAAAGAGCCAAAAAAATGAAGATAATTGAACAAAAGACCTTCCACCTCCGGTTGATCGACGTATCTTTCCATGGCTTCTCTAATTGTATCAAGAAATTTTTCGTGCACAATCTCATCAGCCTGAACATAAAACGCCCAGTCGTATTCTTCAGGAATAGCATCAAAAACTTTGTTTGTTTCAATAGCCAGAACTTCACCCCCTTTTCTCAGTCTGTCATCCCACACACTATGAATAATTTCCATCTTATCTGAATTAATAGATTGGATAAGGCCTAATGTATCGTCATCAGATTCTCCAACACTCATGATAAACTTATCACAAACGGGTAAAATGGATTTTACCGATTCAACAACGGGAAAACTATACTTAACAGCATTCCTTACAAAACTGAATCCGCAAACCTTCATAATTTTTTGTAACTTATAAGTTAATATTAATTAAAACATCTGCAGGTTATGTAAACGGTAATAATAACCTTTCTTTTTTATCAGTTCTGCGTGTTTTCCCCTTTCCACAATCTTTCCTTCGTGGACCACGCAGATCATATCGGCATGCTTTATTGTTGACAACCTGTGGGCAATTACGATTGATGTACGGTTCTTCATCAGATTAAGGATAGCTTCCTGCACCAAACTCTCCGATTCTGTATCCAGGGAAGATGTAGCTTCATCAAGAACTAAAATAGGCGGGTTTTTCAGGACTGCCCTGGCAATGCTAATTCTTTGTTTTTCTCCTCCGGACAATTTATTTCCTCCCTCACCCACATTGGTATTATAGTCATTTGCAGTTTCCATAATAAAATTGTGTGCATTCGCAACTTTAGCAGCTGCAATTACATCCTCTTTACCGGCTCCACCCATTCCAAATGCAATATTGTTAAAAAAGGAATCATTGAACAATATGGGTTGCTGGTTAACAATTCCCATTAGGTTTCGCAAATCATACAAGCTAAAATCTTCTATAGGAATACCATCAATTAAAAGCTGTCCTGATGTAATATCCATAAACCTCGGTATTAAATCGGCAAGGGTTGATTTTCCTCCTCCTGATTTCCCAACCAATGCAATAGTTTTTGCTTTTTCAATAGTAAGGTTTATGTTTTCCAAAACATAATCATTTTCATATTTAAAATAAACGTTTCGGAACTCAATTGAATGATTAAACCCGGTAATTGGTACAGGGTTTTGTTTTTCTTTAACGATTATAGGTGCATCCAATATCTGATTCACTCTCTCAGCCGATGCTAAACCTTTTTGTATATTAAAATAGGCAGTAGAAAATCCCTTTGCCGGAGTTATGATCTGGGAAAAAATTACGATAAAAGCAATAAAGGTTCCGGGTGAAAGGCTGGTTGCGTCTCCCAGTACCAGAGTTCCTCCGTACCACATCAGGATCATAAGCGCTGCTGTGCCAAGAAATTCACTAAGTGGCGGCGCAAGATATTGCCGACGGTAAACTTTATTCATAATGCGTGTATAGGAATAATTCACGGAATTGAATTGCCGTGTCATTTTTTCTTCGGCATTAAAAGCTTTTATTATTCTTAAACCTGTTAAAGTTTCTTCAATAAATGACAATATAGCACCCATTTTTTCCTGTCCCCGAAATGATGTACTCCGTAGGTTTTTACCAATACGACCAATTATCAAGCCACTGATGGGCAGCAAAATCAATACAAAAAGTGTAAGATGTACACTCAATATAAACATGGCTCCAAGAAATAAAACAACGGTAATCGGATCCCTGAAAAGCATCTCCAGGGAACTCATGATAGAAAGCTCAATTTCCTTAACATCTACTGAAATCCGGGATATAACATCACCTTTTTTTGCTTCAGTATAATACGAGAGTGGCAGCCTTAGTATCTTATCATAAATAGAATTCCTCAAGTCCTTCTCCACCCCGGTTCGAATGGGAGCCATATAATAATTGGCAAAATATTTAAATCCATTTTTAAATAAGGTAATAATAATAACTATGATGCTAACAAACAGCAATGCATTGGCCTTTCCATAGTGTTCAATTATCATGGTCATATAGTAACCGAAATTCTGCTCTATACCTTCAGCCGACAATTTAAAGTGAACCGGTTCGGTTATATACGGCTGGTTCTCAAACAGAATACCCAGGAATGGGATTATCAAGGTAAAGGAAAACAAAGCAAAGACCGCAGATAATACATTAAACAGTACATTCCGGGAACAATACCCCAGGTAAGGTTTTAATAGCTTTAATATTCTTATAAACCATTTCATCCAATCAGGTAACTTTGTAATGCATATTTATCACTTAGACTCCGGTATAGTTTTCGGGCGTTATTTTAAGCAGTTCCTTTTTAATTTTTTCACTTATTTCCAACTTCTCAATAAACTCATGAATTCTTTTTTTATCAACCGGTTTATTTGTCCTTGTTAGCCTCTTTAGCATCTCAAAAGGATTAGCAAAACCCTCCCTCCGCAAGATGGTTTGTATAGCTTCAGCCACAACAATCCAATTTTCCTCCAAATCCTTTGAGATCTTATCAGTGTTAACAATAAGTTTCCCCAATCCTGTTAATAACGAATTAAAAGCGATTATTGTATGTGCAAAAGGAACACCAATATTCCTGATAACAGTTGAATCGGTCAGGTCTCTTTGTAATCTTGATACCGGCAGCTTGCCTGACAAAAAGAT
>JAUWPX010000288.1 GCA_030611395.1 Bacteroidota bacterium
AGGCGCTCAACCTACTGATACCTGTAGGGCTATCTTATCATATAAAGGTGTATTAATAAAAAATCATCTTCTTAACGGAGTTAAAAAGGGAGCTTTTTCTGAAGAGGAAGCAGAAGTCAGATTTAATACCTGGCTTAAGGAAAAAGAGAATGAGATTCAAACTAAGAAAAGCAAAGTTGTAAAAGTTCTTGAAGAGGAAGAGAAAAAGCGTTTTGAAGCAGAAAAAAAGATCAAAGAAGCCAGATCAGTTGAGATAGCAGAAAGAAATGCTGAATTAGCAAAAGAGGAAAAACCTGAAGCTGCAGAAGAAACTCCTGAAGAGGTACCTGAAGAGAAAAAAGAAGAGGAAAAAACTGAAGCTGCAGAAGAAACTCCTGAAGAAGTACCTGAAGAGAAAAAAGAATAATTTGGCTAAGATCATGTTTCCCCACTGAAAATGGATCCTGAAAATATTTATTGGCTTGGAACTATTAGCAAAACCCGCGGAGCGGCAGGGTCAATAGTACTCAAACTGGACAATAAGATTTCTGAAAGATTTTTTGAAATGGAATCAGTTTTCCTTGAAATAGAAGGACTTCTGGTTCCTTTTTTTATTAATGTTGCAGAACCTCTTGACCAAAAGAATATTTTACTGAATTTCGATTCTGTAAGCACTGATAATCAATGTAAAGAACTAATTGGATGTAAAGTTTATACTGATTTTTCTGATGTAATTATCCCTGACAAAAAAACATCTCAGTATGATAACCTTAAAGGTTTTTTTCTATGGGATCACAAATATGGGAATGTTGGGAAAATAACTGAAATTTTGTTCTATCCGGACAATCCCGTTTTCCAGGTTAAACAGGATAAAAAAGAGTTCCTTGTTCCACTACATGAAGATCTGATTATCGAAATCGATCCGCACAAAAAGCTAATAAAGGTTAATCTGCCTGAAGGGTTACTTGAAATATAATAGGCTAAGGCTAAGGCTAAGGATTAAGAAGCTAAAGGTTTTAGGGTTTTAAGAAATCATTATTTGAATTAACATATAAAGATTATATTTTAATGAAAATTACGAACTTAGAAAAACAATTACCTTAGCCTTAGCCTTCTTTATTCTTCTTGTCAAGTTTTTCAAACTCAGAATTCTCACTAAAGAATTCCGGAACAATTATCTTCATTTCCCTGACAATATCAAAGATGTTCTTCCCTTCAATTTTTATCAGCTTATCTATTTGTTTCTTTACCAACTTAAAGTTATTCTGCTGTACATTGGCTATCATTATCTGTGGATTGTGTGTAGGGATAGTGTTTTCTTTGGTGTTTAGTAATTCTTCATACAATTTTTCTCCTGGTCGCAAACCAGTGATATTCAGGCGAATATCTTTTCCGAGTTCCAGTCCTGATAAACGGATCATCTTCTTTGCAAGATCAATTATCTTCACTGATTTTCCCATATCAAATATAAATATCTCCCCTCCTTTACCCATTACACTGGCTTCAAGAACAAGTTGACACGCCTCAGGGATAGTCATAAAATACCTGGTCACCTCCTGATGTGTCACTGTAACCGGCCCACCACTTTCGATCTGTTTTTTAAACCTGGGAATAACTGAGCCATTTGATCCTAATACATTCCCAAACCTGGTTGTGATAAAATTGGTTTTCACATGTTTGCTAAGGCTCTGAATATATATTTCTGCTATCCTTTTCGAAGCCCCCATGACATTTGTTGGATTAACAGCTTTATCTGTTGATATCATAACAAACTTACTGACATCATAACTTACCGATAAGTCAGCAAGAATTTTTGTGCCCAAAACATTGGTGCGAATTGCCTCTTCAGGATTACTCTCCATCATAGGAACATGCTTATAAGCAGCAGCATGATAAACAATCTCGGGTTTGAATTTTTCAAAAACTCTTACTAATCGTTCCCGGTTTGCAATATCGCCCAGTACAATTTCAAAATTATAAAACTTGAACCGTTCCTGAAGTAAAAGTTCATGTATATAAAGTGGCGATTCAGCCTGATCGAACAAAATGATTTTTTTTGGATGATACTTTGTTAGTTGTTTTACTATCTCGCCTCCAATTGAACCTGCAGCTCCGGTAACCAGAACACACCTGCCCGAGGTTTGTTGTCTGATTGTTTTTTCATCCAATATAATTGGGGGTCGTTCCAGCAAATCCTCTATCTTAAATTCCTTTATCTGTTTAAGACTTAACTCGCCATTTATCCATGTGCTTGCTTCGGGTATTGTAAGAACTTTAATATCATATTGTAAACACGTGTCAATAAGGGCTTCCCTTTTTTCAGGATCAATATTTTTTTCAGTAATTATTATCCTTGATATCTCATTCTTTTTTAGAATTTCGGGTAATTCTTTCTCGTGACATATTCTGATCCCTTCAAGTTTGTTTCCCCAATTCGAATTATCAATAAAATAAAGCACTTTAAATTTAGCTCTCTCGTCCCTGTCAAGAGTTCGTTTTGTAATTGCTCCCAAAGGTCCTGCCCCATAAATAATAATATTCGTTCGTTGAGATGAAGGGTTATTGATTTCGAGATATAACGATTTAATAAAAAGCCGTGAAGTGGACATTACAAAAACTGTAACCAGAAAATCAATTATAAGAATGCCATAAGGTATCAGGTTTACCCCCAGAAACAGTTTATTCCATGCAATATTTCCAATAACAAGTATAAACGTACCAAATAAGACTACCATAATTGTTCTCTCGGTATCTTTAGCACTGGTATAACGGATAAGTCCGGCGTAAGACCGGAATAACACAAAACTGACCGCACGAATAATTAATACATATGGAATTACAAATGTTATTGTATCAAGATATTCCTGGGGGATCTCAAAATTAAAGCGCAGAAGGGTAGCCAGAGAAATGGAAAAAAAGACAATAATTAAGTCAATCAGGAATACAATCCACCTTGGAGTATGTGACCGGTTAAAAAGTTGATTGGATTTACTTAATAATTTGGTTATCATTAAAATGAATTTATTAAAGAAAAAAATAGTATTATTATCAGGACCGGACTTAGATATTGAATAATAATTCAAATTTACATAAAAAAATT
>JAUWPX010000159.1 GCA_030611395.1 Bacteroidota bacterium
CTCTGTATTAGCCAATATCCTGGTGTTTGTTTTTACATCCTGATTCTTTGTAATAGCTGAAATTGCCATTTTTACTGATGATAATAAAGGTCCCAGTCCATCATGTAACTCTTTTGAAAATTGTTGTCTCTGATTTTCTTCTGTCCTGATGATAGCCGAAAATACCCTGGCTTCGTTTTTTCTTTTTAACTCTTCAAAACGCTTTTGAATATTAAAAATGCGTTTTATAAAAATTAAGCTGACAAGCATTACAATAGAAATAGAAATCCCAATCCAACTGAATAGCAATCTGTTTGCGATATTATGTTCTATATCAAAAATTTGGAATAGTTCAAATAATCGCCTAATGGCCATTAAAAGAAAACCTGCTGAAATAAGCCACCAGGCAATATTCGTTTTTGTTCTTTTAATTAAAGTTAGTGCAATAATTGCAGTTGCAAACTGCAATACGACTGATAATATGAGGGCTATTTTAAGTGACATTTTAAATGATATAAACAATAAAAACGGTTTAATTAGCACTTGTCCCTGGTATTGGCTTTACGGGATGTGTGTGCTTGAATGGTAAATGTAATAAAAGTTCTTTGATAATTCGGGAATAGATATAGCAGTTATTGACCGAAAAGACATTTACCTTACTCAATTCGTATCCGGAACCAGAAGAATTTCCCTATGAGTTATTATTTTAGTACAAAATTTAATTTATTTTGCAACTTCTTTATCCTGGATATTTATTATAATTGATTATGAGTTTATTTTCGATATTTTTAATAGGGATAGGATTATCAGTTGATAGTTTTGTTGCAAGCATTACAGCCGGTGTTTGCATGGTTAAGGTAAAGATAAGATATGCACTTAAGGTTGCCTTTTTTATGGCGGGTTTTCAGGCATTAACACCACTGATTGGCTGGCTGGCAGGAAGTAGTTTTAAACGTTATATTGAGAGTGTTGACCATTGGCTTGCTTTTGTGTTGCTTGTGGCAATCGGGGGTAAAATGATTTATGAAGGAGTTAAATACAAGGATAAAGCAAAAAAAAGTTTCCTTCCAACAAGCAACCTGATGCTTACCGGAATGGCAATTGCTACAAGCATTGACGCTTTAATAGTGGGGATTGGTTTTGGATTGCTTGAAGTTTCGATTATTATTCCTGTTATAATAATTGGTGGTTTAACTTTTCTGTTTTCTGCATTAGGTGTTTTGCTTGGTAATAAAATAGGAATCCGCTATAATTCAGGACTTGAAATATTCGGCGGGATTATACTTGCCGGACTGGGCATAAAAATTCTATTTGACCATATTATTTTTGTTTGATTGATATTTACTTTTTTGTGGACTGCTGACTGTAGACTGCCCGCCCGGAGGATTGCGGTCGGACGGGCCGACTAATATTAATGCTGGTGAAATGCATCTGATACAAACTCTAATACTACAGGGAGCGATTTGCGCCAATATGTCCAACTATGACCGCCATCACGTATTCGGAACTCATGAGGGATTTCTTTTTTTCGCATTGCAATGTGCGCAAGACTATTCCCTTCATACAGGAAATCGTCGTCTCCACAATCAATAAACCAACGAACATCTTTAATCTGCTTTTCTGTTATTTTGTTTATTAAGGAAAGCGCGTTGTGGTGTTCAAAATAGTACTGTATAACCGAATCGGCATAGCTTTCATTATTCTTTATATTCCTTTTCTTAAATTGTTCAATAGAAAGCGGTCCGATATATGCACTTAACGGACAAGCTGAAGAAAACATTTCAGGATGGTGCAAAGCATACATAAAAGAGCCACCGCCACCCATCGAAAGTCCGGCAACAGCACGATAGTGTTTTTCACTCTTAATACGATAAGTTTTTTCAACATAAGGGATCAACTCCTCGAAAAAGAAATCTTCATATCGCCACTCTCCTTTAATATCGTTGAAATAACCGCGTTGGCCTGTATTCGCATCTGGCATAACAATTATCATAGGGGTAGCCTTGCCCTCCCTGATAGTATTATCAGCTATACGCAGTACTTCTCCAAACTGGATCCACCCGGTTTGATCATCTCCGGCTCCATGTAGCAGATACAGGACAGGATAACTCCTTTGAGAAGTTTCGTAATCAGGCGGCAGATAAATTGCAAATTTCCGTTCACTTTTAAGTATGGTACTGGTCATGGAAAGATTATCATAGACCTTCCCATTTTGCCCGAAGGTTGAAAATGATACCAACAGGACTAAGGTGAATAGCAATAATAGATTTTTCATAGTGTTTGATGTATTAAATTATAATCTGTTTGGTAATGTAGTATAACGTGAGCAAAAGTAATTACTTTCTCCTGCTTTCGAAGCAGAATTCAAACTTCAATGTATACAAAAAGGCTGGTTGGTAAAGGCAGTTTTAATTGATTTTACCAGCCTGTTCACAGTATTATTTTTTTGGAATTGCATAAAAATTAAAGGTCTCCTTTCTTTTTAGCATGTCTTCCTTTTTGTCCAGTTTTATAACTTCTGCACTTGTATTAAAGTCATAGAAATAATATAAATCATATCCGATATTTTCAATAATTTCATACAGCTCAATTTTCTCTTTATTAGAAAGCTTCATAAAACATTCTGCGACAATTGCAGGCTTGAATTCTTCTATGAGATTAGAAATAGTTTTTAGTATTTTTTTATCGTAGCCCTCAGTATCCACCTTAATAAATGAAAGTTTTGGGAGCCATTTAGTATAGTTTGTTCTGAGATAATTCTCGAGGTTAATACCTTTAACTTTTTCTTTCAGAGTGAAAGAACCATGATAACCAGATAACTCTCTGGAAATACCTCCATTACTAAATGATGCTTCTGAAGAAGAATAATAGAAATATTCATCTGATTCGGTTATAGCAAATGGTAAAGGAACAATATTTGTTTTATCTTTATTTAAAGAGGAATTTTTTTCCAGCACCTTAAAAACATATAAGTTAGGGTCAAATGCTAAAGTCAGCCCTTCTTTCCCAGCTGCTATTGCCATTGGAACTGTGGTGTCTCCAATATTTGCCCCGATGTCAATTACCAAACTCCCTTTTTGTATAAACTTTTTATAAAAGTTTACATTTTCCTGATGAATTTCCATTGGGCGTAACAAAGGATTTTTCCAAATTGCAAGTTCAACTTTTCCTTCAATCGGTAAATTGATAGAATTAATTTCAATCGGATATTCATTTAAATTCCTTCTTGCTTTTCTTCTTGCTAACCATAGTTTAAAGTAACTTATCATAGTCTATTATTTTTTATTCTTTTTCTTTTTAACAGGTTCGTCAATCTTCTCTATATAATAACCATCGCGTGAAAGCAAGTGGTCTAAGTCGGCAATTCCATAAACAATAATGGCAGTTGCAATAGCTGCATGCTCCTGATACTCGGGAATGCTTTTGTTATATAAATCTCTTTCTGTATGCCATATTTCACTATAACTAAAATTATATCCTTTGGGATCGCCGGTTTGAAATGTGATAGTGGGAACTCCTTTTACTGCAAACGGGCCGCTATCAGTTCCCCATGGTTTTTCGGGTTTTTCCCTGGACTCGTGTTTCGTTATTGTAAACGGAAAATCAGGATTAATATCGTTTAATGATTCACAGATTTTTTCAAAATCATCTCTCATAGCATCAGGTACTCTAATGCCTGTTGGTACGGTTGGGCCACCATCGCGGTTTACCATATTAGATATTTTATCCAATTTATCTATGTTTCTTTCAATCCAGCTTTTTGAGCCTAAAAGCCCAAACTCCTCACCAGCCCAAAGAATTGCTAAAATTGTCCGTTTAGGTTTTCCTCCGGCTTCCATGATCAAACGTGCCGCCTCCATAGTTGGTGTAACACCCGAACCGTCATCAACCCCACCGGTTGCAACATCATAAGCATCGAGGTGTCCACTCATTATCACATACTCATCCGGGTATTCTGTCCCGGGAATAATACCAATAACATTGTGGTATTTTACAGGCCCTATTTTGAAATGGTTGCGGATATCAAATTCAAGCTGGAAATAGCGGCGCTCATTTGCCATTTGCCTGATGATTTTGTATTGATGCTCATCAAGCTTTATATCCGGAACTGTTGGTAGAGTTTCAAACGTCATATTATCAACATTCTTCCTGTCGTATAAAACACGGATTGGAGTTTTGGCAGACTGAATGATACCAAGAATTCCGGCATCGCACATTTCTTTATAAAAGAGAGCCGGTTCTTCATTTAGTGGCAATAGCTCTTTTGGGGTCTTATCATTGCCATTATTCTGCCTGTTCTCTCTTCTGATTTTATTGTTTTCTATTTCTGTTTTTGCATTTTCCTTTTTAATAGAATCGCGAATACTGTTAGCCTCCTCAGAATAATCAATAGGCCATCCGCTATTTTCACCCGAAATCAGCACCCAGGCACCCTTCAGTCTTCCCTTCATGCGGTTGAGTTCTGCCTGAGTTCCTGGTTCGATTAATACATGTCCACGCTGTACTCCTTTAGTCCCCGAAGTGTAAGAAGGAGTAGCAAAATGCAGGTGCATGCCATTATCCGAAATCATTCTTCCGAACCAGGGACCACGATTAAACCCTACCGGTAATTCTCCTGTTTCATCCATTTCTACCTGCATTCCCCATTCTTTAAATTTGCTTGCAGCCCATATAGCTGCATTTTCGTAGGCATCAG
>JAUWPX010000390.1 GCA_030611395.1 Bacteroidota bacterium
GTTTTTGATATAGAGGTAGATGAGAAAGACATTGATAAACTTGTCGATATTGTGAAGGCAATTTCTCCTACATTTGGAGGGATCAACCTTGAAGATATTAAAGCACCTGAGTGTTTTGAAATTGAAAAAAGATTGATAGAGGAATTGGATATTCCTGTATTTCATGATGATCAGCATGGTACGGCAATTATTTCAGGGGCAGGCTTAATGAACGCTCTTGAGCTGGTTGGAAAGAAAATGGAAGATGTAAAAATTACAATAAATGGTGCAGGAGCAGCTGCAATATCCTGTTCTAAGCTTTATATGGCACTTGGAGCAAAACTGAAGAATATTGTTATGCTTGACAGTAAAGGTGTTATAAATAGAAAAAGACAGGACCTGAATAAATATAAAAAGGAGTTTGTTACTGATAGAGATATAAGCACACTTGCGGAAGCTGTGAAAGATGCAGATGTTTTTCTCGGATTATCAGTTGGAGGTGTTATGAGTAAAGAAATGGTAAAAACAATGGCTCCAAACCCCATAGTTTTTGCCATGGCTAATCCCGATCCTGAAATATCTTATGAAGACGCTGTTGAAGCCAGGGATGATATTATTATGGCTACAGGTCGTTCTGATTATCCAAACCAGGTGAATAATGTACTTGGGTTCCCCTTTATTTTCAGGGGAGCTCTTGATGTCAGGGCTACAATAATCAATGAGGAGATGAAAATTGCAGCTTCGTATGCTCTTGCTGAACTGGCTAAGGAGCCGGTTCCGGAAACGGTTACCAAAGCGTATGATGTCAAAAGTTTAGTTTTCGGAAAAGATTATATTATACCAAAACCACTTGATCCGCGATTGATATCCAGGGTTGCTCCTGCTGTAGCAAAAGCTGCTATTGAAACAGGTGTTGCCGGGAAAATAATAACTGACTGGGATGCCTATTGCCAGGAACTTGATAAACGCCTGGGTCATGAGAATGTCCTGCTTAGAAATATTCAGAATATAGCCAGGAACGATCCAAAACAAATAGTCTTTGCTGAAGGTGATAACCCGAGGATACTAAAAGCTGTACAGTCTGTTGTTCATGAAGGTATTGCAAAGCCTATTCTTTTAGGAAACAAAAAGAAAATAGAAAGACTTATTAATGAAAATGCTCTTGACCTGCATGATGTTCCGGTTATTGATTACCAGTCTTTGGAGGAATCAGGAAGGAGAGAAAAATTTGCGGAGTTGATAATTAAGAAAAGACAAAGAAAAGGAATTACATACGATGAAGCCCTGGAAAGTGTTCAAAACCGCAATTATTTTGGGGTTATGATGGTTGAAAGCGGAGAAGCTGACGCTTTTATTTCAGGTTTTTCAAGCAAGTATTCTGATACTATCAGGCCTGCACTTCAGTTAGTTGGAACAGACAGTGCACTGGAGCATATTGCAGGGATGTACATTGTGAATACTAAAAAGAAGACATTTTTCTTTTCAGATACAACAATTAATGTTAAACCAACAGCACAAACATTGGTTGATACCACTCTGATTACAGCTGAGAAAGTCAGGCAGTTTGGTATTGAGCCAAAGATAGCTCTCGTTTCATATTCTAACTTCGGTGCATTCAGGGATGGAAGTCCCGGGATAGTTCGCGAAGCAGTAGAAATACTGCATCGTGATTATCCCGATATGATCGTTGACGGAGAAATGCAGGCTAATTTTGCTTTTAATAAAAAATTGAGAAAGAGCAAGTTTCCATTCAGTAAATTGGACGAAATAGATGTCAATACAATTATTTTCCCCAACCTGGATTCAGGAAATATTGCATACAAAATGATGCAGGAAATAGGTAATGCTCAGGTTATAGGACCTGTATTAATGGGTCTGAGGAAGCCTATTCATATACTTCAACTTGAAAGTTCAGAAAAAGAG
>JAUWPX010000226.1 GCA_030611395.1 Bacteroidota bacterium
ATATGCTATATGCGAAGCCGCAGTATTTCCATCACATGTAATAAAACTTTTCTTTTTTGTCATATTAAATCTCTTAAAATATTTTATGATAAATTTTAATTAGAATGATACAATAGGTTTACCCACTGTTCATAGATATCAGGAATTCTTCGTTCGATTTAGTTTGAGAAATACGGTCGCGGAGAAATTGCATAGCTTCAACAGAGTTCATATCAGTAAGATAGTTCCTGAGAATCCATATCTTATTCATCATATCCTTTTCCAGCAACAGATCTTCTCTTCTTGTACTTGAAGCAGGAATATCAATAGATGGATATATCCGTTTGTTTGAAAGTTTCCTGTCAAGCTGAAGTTCCATATTTCCCGTACCCTTAAATTCTTCAAAAATCACATCATCCATCTTTGAACCTGTATCAGTAAGGGCCGTTGCCAGAATAGTAAGCGAACCACCATTTTCTATATTTCTGGCAGCACCAAAAAATCTCTTGGGTTTATGCAATGCATTAGCATCTACACCACCCGACAGAACTTTCCCTGAAGTAGGAGCAATTGTATTAAAAGCCCTTGCAAGGCGAGTAATTGAATCAAGCAATATAACAACATCATGACCACATTCCACCATTCTTTTGGCTTTTTCAATTACAATATTGGCAACCTTTACATGTCGTTCAGCAGGTTCGTCAAACGTTGAGGCAATCACTTCACCATTCACATTTCTTGCCATATCAGTTACCTCCTCAGGACGCTCGTCAATTAAAAGAACCATAAGATAAACCTCTGGTTGATACCTGGCAATGGCATTGGCAATCTCCTGAAGGAGCACTGTTTTCCCTGTCTTTGGCTGGGCTACTATCAGTCCGCGTTGTCCTTTTCCGATAGGAGAAAACATATCTACAATCCTTACCGATAAATTATCCCCGCCTGGTCCGGTAAGAATAAATTTCTCATCAGGAAAAAGTGGAGTAAGATAATCAAATGGCTCCCTGTCACGGATATAGTCCGGACTCCTGCCATTAATCTCTTCAACCTTAATAAGCGGAAAATATTTTTCACCATCTTTTGGAGGACGAATACTACCCTTAACCAGATCGCCTGTTTTCAGTCCAAATAATTTGATCTGTGATTGTGACACATAAATATCATCAGGCGAATTAAGATAATTATAGTCGGCTGAGCGCAAAAATCCATATCCATCAGGCATTATCTCCAGCACTCCGGCATTTAATATAAGTCCCTCAAAATCATATTTTTCCTGGGCTTTTTCTGCTCTATTCTTTTGCTGGGGAAAACGATCTACCGGTCCTGATTTCTTAAAATCCTTATTACCGTTTAACATTTCCCGTGCTTGATGTTTATGGTCAGGGACCGGAGTATCAGATTTATTAAAATCTTTCCTGCTTTCAGGCATTTTTCTTTGCTGAGGTGGTGCTGTATGGTCTCTTGTACCAGACTTTTTGAAATCAATCCTTTTTTCTGTTTTCTCAGGTGACCTGGATTTACCGGCTTCTTTATCAAATTCTTGCTTTTCCCCGGGAGATTCCGTAATATCTTGTTTAGCAGGTCTTTGCTTATAGTCATTCTTGGGGATGAATGTTTTTTTATCAAATTGCTTTTCCCCTGGTTTCTGCAAGGGGACTCTTTCTCTTTTTGGCTTATTTACATCTGCCCTTTCATTTCTAACGGGCTTTTTTACTTCAGGCTTTTTCTTATCAGTAGCCGTTATTGCCTGTTCGTCAAGGATTTTGTAAATCAGATCCTGTTTACGTAACGAATCGACCCGCTTAATTTTAAGGGCTTTACCAATATCCCTTAATTCAGCAACTTTCTTATTATTCAATTCAAGTATATCGTACATCTAGTATAAAAATGGGTTTATAAAAATAATTCTGCGAAATTCTCAGATAGCTTTGAGATAATATGTAATGGATTAAAACTTATAAGGAATGTAATACGGTAAATGGAAATATTGTGCAAGTATAAACAATTCAAAATAATTAACAAAAAAAATATTAAAAGATGTTTTTTTTTATCCAAAACGTAACCTTTTAATATTTCCTACGTATTCATTTTTGCCAGTAAGTTTATCTATGCGTCAATTAAAGATCATAAAACAAGTTACAAACCGTGAAACTGCTTCACTTGATAAGTATCTTCATGAGATTGGCAAAGTTGACCTTATAACTGCAGATGAGGAAGTTAAACTCGCCAGAAGAATTCACAAGGATGATATTGATGCACTTACTATTCTGGTAAAGGCAAATCTCAGATTTGTTGTTTCCGTATCAAAGCAATATCAGAACCAGGGCTTGAGTCTCCCGGATATGATCAACGAGGGAAATTTAGGACTTATTAAAGCTGCTCAGCGATTTGATGAAACAAGGGGTTTTAAATTTATTTCATATGCTGTCTGGTGGATCAGGCAGTCAATCCTGCAAGCACTGGCTGAACAAGCAAGAATTGTCAGACTGCCTTTAAACAAAATAGGTTCGATAAACAGAATTAATAAAACCTTTGCCAAACTTGAGCAAAAATATGAAAGAGAACCTACCGCCCGTGAGATAGGTAATGTGCTTGAACTTGCACCTGAAGATATAAAAGATGTTGTACGTCACTCAGGAAGACATATATCTATGGATGCCCCACTTGGATATGACGACGACGGGAATATGTATGATGTTTATCTTAGCAAAGACTCTCATAGTCCTGAAAAAGAATTACTTACTGACTCTCTTAGAAAAGAAATTGCGCGAACTCTGAAAACTCTTACTAGCAGGGAAGCAGATATAATAAATCTCTATTTTGGACTGGCAGGACGACACCAGCATTCACTGGAAGAAATTGGTGAGGTATTTAAACTTACAAGGGAGAGAGTACGACAAATCAAAGAAAAAGCATTAAAAAGACTTAAGCATACAACCCGCAGTAGAATACTGAAAACATACCTGGGTTGAAAAGAGTTAAAAGTTCAAAAGTTTAAAGTTTAAATCGATTATTGTAGACTGTAGTTTTACCGGGATTACACACCTGGAAAATATTTTGCATTAATAGTTCCCTGATTTTTCAGGGATTTTTTATTTTTGTCTGTAAATAAAAACAAATCAATATGAACCATCTGGTAGCACCATCTATACTAACTGCTGATTTTAGCTGTTTGAAAAATGAGATATATAAGATAAATAATAGCGAAGCTGATTGGGTTCATATTGATGTTATGGACGGGGTTTTTGTACCAAATATCTCTTTTGGATTTCATTTGATTAAAACTATTAAGAAACTTGTTTCAAAACCACTTGATGTACATTTGATGATTGTAAAACCGCACAAATTTCTGAATGAATTTTTTGAAGCAGGTGCCGATGTCCTTACAGTCCATTATGAAGCATGTAAACATTTATATAGAACAGTACAGGTAATAAAAAAAATGGGGATGAAACCGGGAGTTTCCCTTAATCCACACACCCCGGTTGATCTGCTTGAAGAAATTCTGCCTGAACTTGATCTGGTTTTGATAATGACAGTTAATCCCGGGTATGGAGGACAGAAATTTATTGAAAGTTCATATGAAAAAATAGGCAAACTTGTTAAACTACGTGAAAAAACCGGATCAAAAGCCCT
>JAUWPX010000396.1 GCA_030611395.1 Bacteroidota bacterium
GGAAGGGGATCTTGCCGTATATATCCAGAACAATGCATATGAAATTGAATTCAAGAAAGAGAAATATGTAATTGTTCCTCATTCTGCTATCCTTATGCTAATCAGGGATGAAGGGTTATTGAAATAGTAATTTGCTTACCATTCAACAGGTTCCATTCCATGTTCCACAAGGTAAGCATTTGCTTTGCTAAAATGATTATTTCCAAAAAAACCACGGCTGGCAGAAAGCGGGGAGGGGTGAGGTGATTCAAGTACCAGATGTTTTGCCCTGTCGATAGTTTCGCCCTTTTTCTGCGCATACGATCCCCATAGTATGAAAACAATATTATTTTTCTCTTTGGCAACCAGTCGCACAACCTCATCAGTAAACTGTTCCCATCCCTTGTTTTGATGCGAACCTGCCTGTCCTGCTCTCACAGTAAGTGTTGCATTTATCAGAAGAACTCCCTGTTCAGCCCAACGTTCAAGGTTTCCCGAATCGGGCAGAGAGTTCCCCTGGTCATTATGAATCTCCTTGAAAATATTGATCAGACTGGGAGGGAAAGTAACTCCCTCTCTTACTGAAAAACAGAGACCATGTGCCTGACCCGGTCCATGATAAGGATCCTGACCAAGTATCACAACCCTGATATTTTCGAATGGACACTTGTCAAAAGCATTAAAGATTAGCCTCCCTGGCGGATAAACAGTATATGAATCATACTCATTTTTCACAAAATTTGTAAGGTTAATAAAATACTCCTTTCCAAATTCATTTTGTAGTCTTGTTTTCCACGACTGTTCAATTTTAACATCCATAAAACAAATTTTTTACTAATCTACAAATAATGTTGATGAACCGGATATATTTACCAGGATTACTCGTCCTCCCGTTGGTCGGATTCGTGATTCGTAAAGGGATTTTTTCTTGTGATCCAGCCGGGATTCGAACCCAGGACCTACAGTTTAGAAGACTGTTGCTCTATCCAGACTGAGCTACTGGACCAAATAATCAGGGGGCAAATTTAATACAAATAAATGTAAAGTATTCTTTGAAAGACAAAAGATTACTTCCATGCCCGGAAGCGTAAATTATTAAGATCTTCATTTGTTGATCTGTTTTTTCTTCCAGTCCTCAGATTCTAAAAGTGAAGAGAGTTCTTTTTCCAGATCCCTTAAACTTTCCGGTGCGCCATAATAATCCTTTATTTTTTTCTGCCTGCCTTCGTTTGAGAAGTAAACCCAGGTAGTCGGAAGGTCTTTTATGATAGAGGTATATTGTCCTTCCATCTCAAAAAAACCTGCCTTTTTGAATTTTGATATTAACGTTCTTAATTTGCTTCCGGGAAGTGTAGTATAAAACTCACCTTTCAAATCTAAATGCTCCTCTGCAGTTAATTTTACAAACCCGTTTTTGTGTATTATTAATTCGTAAACAGGACAAGGCCCGTAACAACTGGTTTTTTTCATGGAAAGAAGGATATCATCCTGTGTATAGTTCTTTGTAGCAGCACAAGAATAAAGAAGTAAAATGGCAAGTAGGTATATTGAATGTTTCATGATTTTTATTTTTATTTTTACTTTTTCCAAAGATAATTATTTCTCTTATAAGGGATAATATATAAATAAATAATTATTTTTGATTTTCCTGATTGCAGATGTATTACAAATGGAAATCAATAAATAAACATATGAAAAAGATATTTATTACGGTAATAATTCTCACTTTTTTTCTTTTAGTGGCTAATAATCTTTATGGTCAGAGTATTCTTCATAAATCCGGGGTTAAAGCCACTCCGATAGTTTGTTATGGTAATCAGGAAGTACATCGCGTTTATATTCCCCCGCCAAAGGGATTTGATCCTG
>JAUWPX010000251.1 GCA_030611395.1 Bacteroidota bacterium
AAAATATGGCAAATCATCCATCAGCAATTAAGAGAAACAGGCAATCGGAGAAAAGGAAATTGCATAATAAGTATTACGCGAAAACTGTACGTAATGCAATAAAAAAACTACGCGAAACAACAGATAAGAAATCTGCTGACAAGCTTTATTCTGAAGTTATTTCAAAAATTGATAAGTTAGCCGGAAAAAGCCATATTCATAAAAACAAGGCAGCAAACCTTAAATCAAAGCTTGCCAAACATGTAAATGAATTATAAGAATCTTTTACGATATATATTAATAAAAAGGTGTCCCGGTTCAAGGACGCCTTTTATTTTACGTACAAATTCGCAACGGGAATGACATCATACAAATATCTCAGAATAAAAGACCTGGCTGAAGAAGACCGGCCAAGGGAAAAACTGCTGGAAAAAGGAATAAGTTCATTAACTGATGCCGAACTTATTGCAATACTCATCGGGTCGGGCAGTAAAAATGAATCGGCAGTTGATCTGGGGAAAAAAATACTTGGGTCTGTTAGCCATAACCTTAATGAGCTGGGGAAATTATCCATTCACGACCTGATGAAAATGAAAGGTATTGGCCAGGCAAAAGCCATTACAATACTTGCCGCCCTGGAACTCGGAAGGAGAAGAAAGTCTTCTGAAACAATCAAAAAAAAGAAGATATCCAGCAGCAGGGATGTACTGGATTATTTTCAGCCCCTGCTGGCCGATCTGCACTATGAAGAATTCTGGGTTTTACTACTGAACCGTTCAAACCGGGTTGTTAATAAAATAAAGATCAGCCAGGGAGGAATATCAGGAACTGTTATTGATGTGCGGCTTATTTTAAAAAAAGCAATTGAACATGAAACATCGTCCATTATACTGTGCCATAATCATCCCTCAGGTAATCTCGAGCCCAGCGAATCGGATAAAAATATCACCCAAAAACTTAAGGAGGCAGGAAAGGTAATGGATATAAGTGTGGTAGACCATTTAATTATATCTGATAATGGCTACTTTAGCTTTGCTGATGAGGGGTTGTTGACGTGAAATTTATGCTTACTCGTGGTTTCTTGATTTTGTTGTAGCTGATTTATAAAGGCTTACCTTCATTGTGTCTTTGCAATACTCAGCCATTTCTTCAACTGACCTGTCAAGAAGCGGATGCCGGAGTGTGGGGACTATTTCTAATAATGGCAGAAGGGCAAATCTTCGTTTATGCAATCGCGGATGTGGAATTATCAGTTTACTGGAATAGTATATTTCTTCATCAACAAATAAAATATCAATATCAATATTACGACTTCTGTATCCTGTTCTATTACGCTTTCGGCCAAGTTTTTTTTCAATACCATGAATTTCTTCTAACACTTCTGCCGGCAACAGGGAAGAAGTGATTTTCAACGCCTGATTCAAGAACCAATTTTTATGTTCAAACCCCCAGGGCTCGGTTTCATATAATGATGAAACAGAATTGATGACACCAATTCTTTCACGAATCAAGGATATGGCAGATGAAAAGTAATAAGATCTATCACCCAGATTACCACCTAATAACAAATAATAGTTGCGGGTTTTCAAAACACTTCGTTTAAAACCTGACAAAAGTGCGAAAAACAAAACAAACAGACAATAAGAAATGCATAATTTTAATATTACGTACAACATTTTAACTTTGCATAAAACATATTCATTCATGTTCATTTATATTTATCTACTATGAAAAGTTTTCTGAAGTATACGCTTGCCACAATAGTTGGTATAATAATATCATCTATTGTAATGATAATAATTAGTTTTGGACTTATCGGCATTTTAATTTCTGCAGGTGATAAACCTGTAGATGTAAAATCAAATTCAATCCTTCATTTCAAAATTGCACAATCGATACCGGACAGGGGATCAAATAATCCTTTCGATAGGTTTGATTTTACCAGTTTTACACTTGCACCACAAATAGGTCTGGATCAGATTCTTAAAAACATAGAAAAGGCAAAAACAGATGACCGGATTAAAGGTATTTACCTTGAAACAGGCATGTATTCTCCGGGGATAGCCACAATTGAGGAAATAAGAAATGCTATGATTGATTTTAAAGAATCCGGGAAATTCATTATTGCATTCAGTAATGACATCATGTTTCAGTCAAATTATTACCTGTCAACCGTTGCTGATAAGATATATATGAACCCTGCAGGGATCATGCAATTTTGGGGACTTCGGTCAGAGGTTGTGTTTTTCAAAGGAGCAATTGAAAAACTTGGAATAGATATGCAGATAATCCGTCATGGTGAATATAAGAGTGCCATTGAACCTTTCACTTCAGATCATATGAGTGAAGAAAGCCGGAAACAAACCCTTGCATATATGAATTCTATATGGAATGGAATGGTTAATAAAATATCAAAAGCCAGGAATATTCCCGTTGAAAAACTCAATATATATGCTGATGATCTTGCCATTAACAAGATTAGTGTTGCTTTTGAAACTAATCTTATTGACTCAGTAAAATATCAGGATGAGGTTTTGACAGAGTTATTACAATTATCCGGTCTTGAAAAAAATCACAAACTTCGTCTTGTAAGCATGTCAAAGTATGCAAAAGCTTCAAAAGGAAAAACCAAAGGATACACAAGAGATAAAATAGCTATAGTTTATGCCTCCGGAGTTATTGGATTCGGAGAGGGAACAGAATCGTCAATCGGATCGGTAAAATATGCTAACAGCCTGCGAAAAGCCAGGAAGGATACCAATATTAAAGCCATAGTAATAAGAGTTAATTCGCCGGGAGGAAGTGCGCTTGCTTCAGATATTATCTGGAGGGAAGTGGATCTTGCCCGTAAGGTGAAACCGGTAGTAGCATCATTTGGCAATGTTGCAGCTTCAGGTGGGTATTACATTGTTTCAACAGTTGATACTATTGTTGCCCAACCCAATACAATAACAGGATCGATTGGAGTTTTCGGGACCATTCCCAACACGCAAAAATTCCTGAACGATAAATTGGGAATTACAATTGATGTTGCCAAAACAAATAAACATTCTGATTTCGGGGCTTTTTACCGTCCTTTGAATGCAGCAGAAAAACAATTTCTCAAAGTTGGAATTGAAGAAACTTATAAAACATTCGTTTCTTATGTTGCAGAGGGAAGAAAAATGAGTTTTGAAGAAGTGGATAAAATTGCACGAGGCCGTGTTTGGAGCGGAATAGCTGCAAAAGAAAATGGTCTTGTTGATATTATTGGCGGTCTTGATAAAGCAGTAGAAATTGCAGCTGAAATGGCAGGACTTGACAACTACAGGATCACATCACTCCCTGTACAGGAAGA
>JAUWPX010000085.1 GCA_030611395.1 Bacteroidota bacterium
CTTGAAGAGGATGAAGTATTTGGTCCTGTAGTTCCATATTACATAGTTCAGATACTCTATGTTCAGAAAAAGTATGAAAAAATTATCGAATATGCCCCACCATTACTTGACCGGGCAATACCACGCAGAGCTGCCGAAGTAGCTAAATTTCTTGGAGATGCTTACTTTAGAAAAGGCATGTACGACGAGGCAATATCTCCCCTTGAGAAATTTATGGAAGAGAAAAAGAATATTTCCCGGCAGGACAGGTATGAGCTGGGTTTTTGTTATTTCAAATCAAAAGAATACGATAAAGCAATAAGTTATCTTGAAAAAGCTGTTGGTCAGAAGGATGCATTGAGCCAGAATTCTTACTATGTTTTAGCCGATTGTTACCTGCGTGTGGATAAGGAAAATAATGCCAGAATGGCTTTCTCTTTCGCTTCACAACTTGACTACGATCCGGCGATTAAGGAAGATGCCCTGTTTAATTACGCGAAGATCACATACAAGCTTTCATATTCTCCTTTTAATGAAGCAATTACTTCCTTTAATACTTATATAAAACTTTATCCCTATTCTTCAAGGTTAGATGAAGCCTATGATTATCTGGTAATGGCATACATGAATACAAAAAATTATCGGGATGCTCTTGCTTCTTTGGAGAAGATTACGGAAAAAAGCGACAACATGAAGAGGGCTTATCAAAAAGTGGCTTTTTACAGGGGGCTTGAGTTTTATAGTGACCTGAAGTTTGATGAATCGATCAGTCTTTTTGAAAAATCGTTGCAATTCGACCGGTTTGACAGCAGGCTCAAAGCCAGGACATATTATTGGAGGGCTGAGGCATATTACCGTACTAAGGAATATGAGCTTGCCAGGGAGGATTATAACACGTTTATGCTGATACCGGGGGCTTTTGGACTTAATGAATATCAACTGGCACATTATAATCTTGGTTATGTATATTTTAATCTGGAAGATTACACAAGTGCATCCCGCTGGTTCAGGAAATTTATTGGATTAAAAGGCGAAAAACATAAAAGAATAGAAGGAGATGCATACAACAGGATAGCCGATTGTTACTTTATCAGTAGCGACTATATTAAAGCATCTGAATATTATCATAAGGTTATTGACCTTAATGTGGCGGGTACTGACTATGCTCTTTTTCAAAATGCTTTTTCCCAGGGGCTCCTTAAAAAACAACAGACCAAAATCGATTTACTATCCCTGTTATTGGAGAAATATCCAAAATCATCATATCTCGATGATGCTTTGTTTGAAAAAGGTAAGGCATATATCATGCTGGAAAAACCGGATGAAGCACTGATTAATTACCAGATGATACTTGATAACCATCCTAATAGCAGTTATGTTCCCAAAACTATGGTTCAGATGGGCCTTGTTTACTATAATAATGGTAATAACAGTGAAGCGATTAAGTTTTATAAGGAGGTGGTTGAGAATTATACAGGCAGTATTGAATCAAAGAATGCCCTTACCGGTTTGAAAACTGTTTATGTGGAAATGAATGACGTTGAGACATACTTTGATTATACAAGAAGTTTGGGCGATTTTGCCAGGATCAGTCCGACAGAAAAGGATTCGCTTACTTATGTTTCTGGCGAGAACCTTTATATGTCAGGTGATTGTGAAAGAGCTGCCGGGGTTTTAGCCAATTATATCAATGAATTTGAGAATGGAAGTTTTCTGCTAAGTGCTCATTTTTATAAAGCCGAATGCGAAATAAAACTTGGGGATTTGGATAGTGCACTTGTTTCATATAAGTATATTATTGAAAGTCCGGTAAATATATTCACTATTAAGGCATTAATATCTGCCGGCAGTATAACTTTCGGGAAAAAGAATTTTGACGGGGCAATTGAATATTATGCTCTTCTTGAAAATATGGCCGATAATGAAAATGATGAACTTAACGCGATAACAGGTCAGATGCGTTGTTATTATTTACTTCAGGACTACCAAAATACTATACAGACAGCTGAAAAAGTAGTTGCATCCGGAATTGTATCTGAAGAAACAGCCAGAGAGGCTTTCTATAAGAAGGGTTTCTCGCATTATACACTTGGAGAGATGGAAGAGGCAAGGAATAGTTTCGAACATATCTCATCAGAGATAAAAAGTAAGCTGGGCGCAGAATCAAAATATTATGTTGCAGAAATAAGTTTTATGCTTGGTGAGTATGAAAAAGCTGAAAAAGAGGTGTTTGAATTTATTGATCAGAACTCACCTCACGCTTATTGGATGGCTAAAACATTTCTTCTCCTGGCTGATGTTAGTGTGAAGAAAAATGATATTTTTCAGGCAAGACACACGTTAATAAGTTTACTCGATTATTATAAAGTGAAAGATGATGGGATTATTGAATCAGCGCAAGAGAAACTGAAGCTGGTTGAGGAACTGGAAGAAGATGGGATGGAAAGTGACAGCACCCGGCACCCGGCACCCGGTAACAAGTAACCAGAAACAATGTTCAAAATGCAAGTCATAAAGAGATATATAATTACTATTTTGATATTGATTGTTTTTTCCATTGGTTATTCTCAGGAAGTGATCAGGAAGGAGGTAAGAGTTGTACAGCCTTATGCTCCAACATTATTTGATGCTTTCAAAATAAATATTCTTCCTTCGCTTAAGGATACTATGGAGTTATCTCCTGATTTTATTTATGAGATATCTCCTAAACCATATAGTGCCGAATACAGTATCCGGCCAATTAAAGCTGCAAATTTGTTAGATGATCCGTTAACTAAATTATATGGAAGTTACCTGAAAATGGGACTTGGAAATCATCTTACTCCCCTGGCTGAACTAAGTATCAATAAAAAAAGATCAAAAGAATATTCCCTGGGAGCTTACGCGAGGCATATTTCATCGAATTGTAAGGTGAAGCTTGAAAATGACGAGAAAGTTTTTGCCGGTTACGGAAATGATGAGTTTGAATTGTATGGCAAAAGGATTTGGGATAATTCTATTCTGTCAGGAAGTGCCGGTATGGATAATCGATCAGTTTATTATTACGGATATAATACAACCCTGGGTGATACAGTACTTGAAAAGGAAGATATAAAACAAAACTTCCTGAAACTTAACGCTCAGCTTGTTTATCGTTCCAGTTATATTGATTCAAATCATTTAAACTATAATATACAGGTGAAGTATAATTATTTTGCCGATAAATTCAATTATACTGAAAACAACATTTTTACTTACGGTGAGTTTAGTCTGTTGCGGGAAAATATATTACTTGGGGCTGATTTTTCTTATAACTATATTGATGAAACCGGAGATTTAACAACTCGAAAAAATAGTATTATCGGGTTAAGTCCATGGTTTAAGAAAAAGACCGGTGAGTGGAGGCTTCGAGCCGGTGTAGATGCTGTTTTTGATATTAATGAAAATAAAACAGCGACACATTTATATCCGGATGCCCATTTACAAATTGCTGTAGTTGATAACATGCTCAATGCTTATATCGGTATTTCGGGTAATCTGGAAGTGAATAATTTTCAAAAAATTGTTTGGGAAAACCCCTGGATAAAACCGGGGCTGCAAGTAAGAAATAGTAATCACAAACTTAATATGTATGGAGGATTAACCGGGAATATCAATCCCTCATTATCATATAAGCTGAGATTTTCTTACAAACAGGTTAATGATATGTATTTCTATGTGAATGATACTTTGGATATTCTTGGTAATCAGTTTTATACTGAGTATGATGATGTACAGCTTTCGACAATCTATGGCGAAATTTTAGTTAGTCCGATAGATCACTTATCTATATTTATTGGCGGGAATTATTACAAATACGCGATGACAAATCAGGACAGACCCTGGCATAAACCTGCCTGGGACCTGCCTGTTTCAACAAGGTATAATCTCCATGATAAGATCCTGGTTAATGTTGATATTATTGGTTCAGGTAAAAGATATATTAAAACGTATGACAGTTCCGGGGCTAATGAATTTACACTTGATGGGATCGTTGATATCAATTTTGGAATTGAATACAGATACACAAAGATATTATCTGCATTCCTGAGGTTTTATAATCTAACCTCATCAAAGTATCAGAAATGGAACCAATACCCCGGTCAGGGATTTATTGTAATGGGAGGGATTACTTATTCGTTGTAACCAGTAACCAGTAACACCGCATCATAAATTTTCAACTATTCATCTAATTACTACCTTTTTACATAATAAATTAGCAATAATTTTCCTTTCTTAACAAAAGTGTTGATCTTTTGTTGAAAAAATATGATTTTTCTTGTTTTTATTGACCTGAAAATCACTGAAATTTACTATATTTGGTGAGTCAAAAAACAGAGTAGGGATAAGCTTTTAATTGTTTGATAATCATTTAAATAGAAGTTTTGGTATTATCCCTGAATTAATTAAAATGACTTCACTATTATTGATGATATAGATAAGAAAGCGCGGTTGATTAATTAATCTTAGTAATTTACTGTAAATGTGATGTTTATGAAAACCTTATAAGGTTTTGTGATTTTGTTGATTAATGTATAATAAAATAGAAAATGGAATTGAAAAAAGATAATCAAAAAGAAGAAAATTATTTAGCTGAGAATATTCAGGTCCTTGAAGGGCTTGAAGCGGTACGGAAACGTCCTGCAATGTTTATTGGTGATATAAGTGTTAAAGGTCTGCATCACCTGGTACATGAAGTACTTGATAATTCGATTGATGAAGCACTGGCAGGATATTGCAGTAATATTGAAGTTTCACTTAACGAAGATGGTTCTGTTACTGTTCAGGATGATGGTCGTGGTATCCCTGTAGATATTCATGAGAAAGAGGGAAGATCGGCTCTTGAAGTAGTAATGACAATGCTTCACGCGGGAGGGAAATTTGATAAAGATTCTTATAAGGTGTCGGGAGGACTTCATGGAGTGGGTGTTTCTTGTGTAAATGCATTATCTGCGAATTTGAAAGCAGAAATACATCGTGACGGAGAAGTATATATCCAGGAATATGAAAGAGGGAAACCATTAGAAGATGTCAGGAAAACCGGTGATACGAATATTAAAGGTACGATAATAACGTTCACACCTGATAATACAATATTTACGACCACTTCATTTAATTTTGAGATTCTATCTGTCCGGCTTCGTGAACTGGCTTTTCTGAATAAAGGCATACGTTTATCGATTACTGATTTGAGGAATTCGGATGAGAACGGAAATGATAACGGAAATGATAACGGAAATGAGAACGGGGGGATAAGAAAAGAAGAATTTTACTCTGAGGAAGGGTTAAAGGAATTTGTGAACTTCCTTGATGAATCAAGGGAACCGCTGACCCAGGATTGTATGCAGATTGAAACAACTAAAAATGATATACCTGTTGAGATTGCCCTTCGGTACAATACTTCTTATTCTGAAAATATTCATTCATATATTAACAATATAAATACAATTGAAGGAGGCACTCATCTGGCAGGTTTCAGACGGGGATTAACGCGAACTCTTAAAGCTTATGCTGAAAAATCCGGAATGCTGGCCAAGCTTAAATTTGATATTTCGGGTGATGACTTCCGTGAAGGACTTACTGCTATTATCTCATGTAAGGTACAGGAGCCTCAGTTTGAGGGACAGACGAAAACCAAGCTGGGTAATTCTGAAGTTATGGGTGCTGTTGATCAGGCTGTTAGTGAACTGCTCACAAATTATCTTGAGGAGAATCCAAAGGATGCAAAAATTATAGTTCAAAAGGTGGTGCTTGCTGCTACGGCACGACACGCTGCAAGAAAGGCAAGGGAACTGGTTCAGCGAAAATCAGTATTGTCAGGTGCCGGTTTGCCCGGGAAATTAGCCGATTGTGCTGATAAGGATCCGGCAATAAGTGAGATATATCTTGTTGAGGGTGATTCAGCCGGTGGTACAGCAAAACAGGGAAGGGACAGGAAATTTCAGGCAATTTTACCGTTAAAGGGTAAGATACTTAATGTTGAGAAGGCAATGCAAAGTAAGGTGTTTGAGAATGAAGAGATTAGAAATATGTTCACTGCTCTTGGTGTATCTATCGGAACAGAAGAGGATAGTTTGGCACTCAATCTTGACGGTTTACGATATCATAAGATCATAATTATGACTGACGCTGATATTGATGGAAGTCACATAGCTACTCTTATTATGACCTTCTTTTTCAGGTATATGCTGGACCTTATTAAGCAGGGATACCTCTATATAGCTACTCCTCCGCTTTACCTTTTAAAAAGAGGGAAAGAAGAAAGATATTGCTGGTCTGAAGAGGAGAGAAAAAATGTTATGAAGGAATTGGGACAAGGTCATGAAAGTGCTGTAAATATTCAACGGTACAAAGGTTTGGGCGAAATGAATGCTCAACAACTCTGGGATACTACTATGGATCCGGAACAAAGAACTCTTCGCCAGGTAACTATTGCCAGTGCTGCAGAGGCTGACCGGATATTCTCAGTGCTAATGGGCGATGAGGTACCTCCAAGACGTGCATTTATTGAAAGTCATGCTAAATATGCTAATATTGATGCCTGATTT
>JAUWPX010000161.1 GCA_030611395.1 Bacteroidota bacterium
ATGTCCTTGATTTACTGCTGAATAGGCAGAAAGGAAATCATAATATCTTTTGCCGTCAACATCCCAGACATATACACCTTCACCACGTTCAAGAACAACAGGGAGGGGATGGTAATTATGAGCCCCGAATTTTTCTTCACGAGCCATGTAATCCTGTGACTTCATATTTTGTATTGTATTAAGGAGTTAAATATTTGTAAATAAACCAATTAGAGTAACTTTCGAGTGAAATAATTTTCAACAAAAATAGTCATTTCTACATTAAAATAAAATATGTGTAACTATTCATTACTCAACAACTCAACAACTCAACAACTCAACAACTCAACAACTCAACAACTCAACAACTCAACTTACTATTAGTTCTAAGGATTAAAATCGAACCGACACTCTGAGATTCAATCTTCTGGATGTAAGGTAGTTGGGGACAGCAAACCGGTTTGAAACATTGTCCAGATTGTTCACTGTCCTTACCCAGATGTACGAAACAGTGTTATTGATATCCAAAAGATTAAAGATCTCTGCACCGATCCGGATTGTTTCCATATGTCTGAAAACACCATTCATAAAACCGGAATTGTC
Source organism: Bacteroidota bacterium (assembly GCA_030611395.1). GTDB lineage: Bacteria > Bacteroidota > Bacteroidia > Bacteroidales > VadinHA17 > JADFUQ01. Next base: position 583 of record JAUWPX010000161.1, read on the forward strand.
TGTTGCTGAAAAAGTTTTTGAGAAACCAATATCCACTCTGCGATAAGACGGCATCCTGAAATACTGGTCAAACCGTTCGGTAGTAGCAGGTTTAGTTGGTAGTCCTGTTCCATAATGCATTATAATGTGAACACGGTATGTTGGGTTACCGGGAAAGTAATCCTGGAAAAACAGAGAAAAATTCAGAAGCTGGTCTGTTGGTCTTGGATAGGACCCCGGGTAGATTGTTTCACTGTTTTCATTAATATATGAATCGTTTTCAATATCTTCCCTTGCCTGCATTATGGATAAGCTGGCCCATGATTCAGCATCATCCACGAACTCACCATTTATTTTTAATTCGATCCCGGTAACATAACCGTGGGCAATATTTTGTCCCACATAATCAATACGTACATTATCAATGAAATATGGAACCAGTTGGTCAAGTTTTTTATAATATACCTCGGTAGTAAACCGGAATGGTCGTTCCCATGCAATAAAATTATATTCACTGCCCGCAACGTAATGAACTGACTTTTGAGCTTCAATATTTTTGTTCAAAGATCCATCCGGCATCCTTAGCTCTTTATAAAAAGGTGGTTGATAATATATCCCTGATGAAAGGTGAAATCTCCAGTTTTTTAGCCAGGCAGGTTTCATGCGGATAATAACCCTGGGACTTAACAGAAATTGGCTGTTCAGGTCCCAGTAATGGAATCGCAGGCCGCCAATAACCTGTATTGCTGTTGTACCAATAGAATAAAGTCCGTTATGTTGCAAATATGATGTGTACCTGTTTGACGATAACCTGTTGTTTGCAGTCCTGCTCTCAGCCAGATCCACTTCTTCATCGGAGTAGGGCAGGGAAAATCCGGCAGAATCAACAAGTTTCCATTCCCTGATCTGATCGTTTATTATCTCATGTTTTATTTTCAAACCCCATTCAAGAATACTTTTACCTGACTTGAACTGTCCTTTATGAGATATTGATAACACTGTTGCATCAAGGTTGTTCCTTGCATGGTCAATAAAATGACCAATCCCGATATTCATAACGCTGTCTCCTAAATTCTCTGTTCCAATTTCTCTGTCAAGAGCATTTAATGAGTAAAAACCTTCAATATCAAAGGTTTCCTGTTCATTTGTGTTAAATGCCGATAAAATATTCTTTATTTCTATTTTATCATTTAGCTGCCAATTAGCAGAAACTGCCCCGTTTATTGTGTTAAACCTGTCAACTTCCCGGCCATTATAAACCAGGAACAATTGAACCGCATCTTTCACAGTTCCAAATGAAGTACGTCGGTTTTCGGGAACAAACTTATAGGAATTCATGGCAATATTTCCCAGGAAACCAATGTTCCATTTTTCGCTTAAATCATAGCTAAGATAAGTCTGTAAATCAGAAAAAGAAGGTTTGTAGTCTCCCTTAGTATCAAAAGTATTTAGAAGATACTGGTTAGATTTATACCGGAAACCTGTAATATATGTAAACTTTTTATTTGCCGATCTGTCTTCGATGTGTGCTGATCCGCCAAGGAGACCAAAAGAAAAAGATCCTGAAAATTCTGTTGGTTTTCGATACCTGATATCCAGTACCGATGCCATTTTATCCCCATATGAAGCATCAAATCCCCCGGCTGAGAATTGAATGGAAGAGACCATGTCAGGATTTACAAAACTAAGACCTTCCTGCTTGCCCGATCTCACAAGAAAAGGGCGATAAATTTCTATATCGTTTACATAAACAAGATTTTCATCAAAATTCCCACCCCTTACAGAGTATTGGGAACTTAATTCATTTGAAGATGATACACCGGGCATGGTTTTAAGTACAGACTCAACGTTACCGGAAGTATTAGGAAGAACATGAAAATCCTTCAGGTCTATTTGAATAAAGCCCGGCGGTTCCTTGCGACTTCCATACACTTCAATCTCTTTTATTTCTTTACTAGAAGACATAAGTACAAGACTGATTGTTTTGCCTTTGCCTGAAATTGTTGATATATTTATCTTCTTATTAATGTATCCAACGGCTGAAACAATCAGAGTGTAATTCTTCTTATTCTCCAGTATAAGTCTGAACATTCCGGTTGAATCTGCTGAGGTTCCGAGATTTGTACCTTCAGCATATATGTTTGCATAAGGAACAGTCCTTCCGGTAGTATCACGAATAGCCCCATTGAGTATATAATTCTGCTGTCCGGAAACCGTGTAGTATTGTAAAAGAAATAAAAAGATTAAGCCTGCATACTTCATTTTGATCACGGAAAACTATTTCTTTTACAATAACTGAATAATTATTAATAAATTGCACAAACTTGTCCCATCGTCCCATCGTTCTATCGTTCTATCGTTCTATCGTTAGTTTATGCCTCAAACACTAATAGTCCACCTTAGGCTTTTTTTCTTCTTTAGGTATGTATCGTTTCAGTTTCCCTTTCTTAAGTTCATTGAAGAATTTCGCCCATGCCATTGGGTTTAGAAGATTATTAACAGGATACTGGCCATATGTCATAGATTTCTGTATCTGCCGGTTCATAGCTTGCTTATAAGCTACACCCGGATAGGGAGTATCGTCAAATTTTATCTGTACCTGTATAATGGCGATATTTCTTAATGCATTTTCGTAATCACCTTCCGGGATTCTAAGGCTAAGAAATGCCTTTTTAAACTCTTCATAGGTTTTCCAGGGAAGGATAATAACTTCTTCAAGCAAAATCGTATCATGTTCCATTACCACATCAATTGTGTAATAATAATTATCTAATCCCTGAGGCACAATATAATAGGTGGGTTTATAACTCATACATGAAAATAGGATAGTATCATTTATATGAGTTATTATTGTAAAAAGGCCATTTGCATCAGTAATTGTTCCACGGTGAGTGCTTCCGGAAATAATATGAGCAAATTTAACCGGTTCGGAATTCTTATTGTAAACCATCCCTGAAAGCTGAAGCAATTCTCTCTCCTGTGCAGATAACAGGAAAAACCCCGAAAGCAGGAAAAACGTGATAAATAAATGCTTCATTTTTATAATTGAGATTTCGATTATTCCAGTCGTCAAAAATAATAATTATAATAAGACAAACCGGAAATGAATTTATTTTAATGTTTTTTAATATAGCAGAAAGTAAATTACAAATTACAAATTACAAATTACAAATTACAAATTACAAATAAAATCCAACTATCAATTTTAAAATGACCGAAACTGTTTCGATAATTGAATTTTTGAATATTGTAATTTATTTACTCACAAAATAATTAATTTTAAAGGTGTTCCCCGAAAAAACGTGGCAGGCTGTGAGATTACTTCGTTAAGTTGTTATTTTGCCTGCCCCGTAGGGAAGTATGACCATACGGGGGTGCTTGTGTTTTGAAATTTTACTATTTACTTTAAATTTTTAGATTTTATAGACGGGTTCTTAGTTAGTAATCTTAAATTTGTGAAAAATTAATCGTTTTGATAAAGCAGTTTGAAATTAGTTTGCCGGCATTTCCAAAAGGTTTTTTTCTTATTACACAAATGGTTACCGACCGTTTAAGTGAACTTCCTGATAGCGGACTGGTCCATATTCTGTTAAAGCATACCTCTGCAGGTATTACCTTGAACGAGAATGCTGATCCATCGGTAAGAACAGATTTTGAATCATTTATGAATAAACTAATACCGGAAAACGACCCTGCTTATACTCATATTTTTGAAGGAGCAGATGATATGCCTGCCCATCTCAAATCATCACTAATCGGACAGACATTGATGCTTCCTGTTGCTAACGGGCACCTGAACCTTGGAACATGGCAGGGGATATATCTATGTGAATTCAGAAATCATGGCGGTCCAAGAAGACTGGTTGTAACTATTTTCGGCTAGCAACAGTTTATTTGTACTTCCATAACATATCTACATTAATTTTTTCCAATCATTTTATTATTATTTTTGATCACCACTTTGATTTAAATTTATATCAATATGCAAAGGTTA
>JAUWPX010000365.1 GCA_030611395.1 Bacteroidota bacterium
GAAGGATTTGAAAAAGTTTTTTCACTTAATTTCCTTGGAACCATTATCCCTACAAAAGTGTTTGGCAGGGAAATGGTAAAACGTAAACAAGGAGTTATTCTTAATATTTCATCAATGAATTCATTTAAACCCCTAACCAAAATACCTGCCTACTCTGCAGCAAAAGCATCAATAAATAACTTTACACAATGGCTTTCTGTTCATCTGGCAAAAACAGGGGTTCGTGTTAATGCAATTGCACCGGGTTTCTTCTTAACCGACCAGAACAGGTTCCTTTTGATGGATGAAAAAACCGGGGATTATTCTGCCAGAGGGAGAAAAATAGTTAACAATACACCTATGGGTAAATTTGGACAACCGGATGATCTTCAGGGAGTTACTTTATTCCTCCTGTCAGAATTGTCCGGGTTCATTACCGGCATCATACTCCCGGTGGATGGAGGATACAGTGCATTTGGAGGAGTTTAGTTATGATAAAAAATGTTATAGTTGCACAATCAGGCGGACCATCACCCGTAATAAACAATTCCCTTAGAGGGATTTATGAAACCTGCTCTGAATATCCTGAAATATTCGGAACTGTTTATGCAGGATGGCATGGAATTGAGGGTGTTCTGAAAGAAGAATTATTAAACTTATCCTCACAGGATCAGAAAGAAATTAAACTGTTGGAAAATACACCGTCTGCCGGTAGTATCGGAACCTGTCGCTACAAATTAAAGGACCACCAGGTAAATGATTTCTCAAGGATAGTTGAGATATTCCGTGCTCATAATATTGGATACTTTTTCTATATCGGCGGGAATGACAGTCAGCATACTGCATTTAAAGTAAGCGAGATATGCAGGGATAAAGGATTAGAAGTAATTGCCACAGGAGTCCCGAAAACCATTGATAACGATGTGGGTGACCAGGAATTTAAGCTAATCGATCACACTCCGGGATATGGAAGTGTTGCCAGATATTGGTCGCACATTATCCAGAATGCTATGGAAGAAAACCGTGGATCATCACCTGCCGATCCGGTTCTGGTAATACAAGCCATGGGCAGAAAAATCGGGTTCATCCCCGCGGCTGCGCGACTGGCAGATCCAAATCGTAATTTCCCGTTACAGATCTACCTGGCGGAATCAAAAATCACCATGGAGGAAATGGCTGACAGGATTAACGACCGGCTAAAAACTGACAAACACTGTCTGGTTGTTGTAAGTGAAGGATTCGATGTTGGTGATATTGGAGAGGTAAAAGATTCTTTCGGACATACCTCATTTAGCTCCAGCAAAGTTTCTGTTTACCAGAATGTAATTAATTGGCTCAATGAAAAAGGTCTTAAGGCAAGAGGCTCAGCACGGGGTCAGGTTATGGGAACCGATCAACGTGCCACATCTATATATGCTTCAACAATTGATATTGATGAAGCATACCGTGTAGGAGAAAAAGCAGTTGATATAGCAATGAATGAAGGCAACGGCTGGATGGCTACTATCCTTCGGAATCCCGGTGAACATTATTCTGTAAGGTATGATAAAGTACCACTGGACAAAGTTGCTCTTTCTGAACGTACTTTTCCGGAAAAATGGATAACTTCCGGCGGAACAGATGTGACTGATGAATTTATTCGCTATGTACGTCCCCTTACCGGCGATAAATGGCCCGAAGTGCCAATAGAAAACGGACTGCAGCGGTTTACAAAGTTTAAACCGGTATTTGCTGATAAAAAGTTGAAAGAATATCTGCCTGAAGCATATGAATAAAAGAATGAAGATGAGATTGCTTCACTTCGTTCGCAAAATCCGTACACTTACTATGCTTAACATGAAACCTTAAAAAATGTATCAAATGAATTATCAAAAAGAACTTGAAGAGTTACAGCCAACAAAAGAATTTTTTATCGGTCTCGATTCCGACGGCGGTGTTTTCGACTCGATGGAGCCAAAACAAAAAGAGTTTTTTTGTCCCAATGTGATCCGGTTTTTCGGACTTATCCCTATTGCCAGGATAGCAAGAGAAACATGGGAATTCACTAACCTTTATTCACAAATGCGGGGAGTAAACCGTTTCCTCGCCCTGCTGCATACCTTTGACCTTCTGCAGGAACGAAAAGAA
>JAUWPX010000239.1 GCA_030611395.1 Bacteroidota bacterium
AAATCCCAGACTTATAAAAATGGCAAAAACATTTTTTGTGATAGAAAAATCCAGAGGTCTCACCTCTGTTCCGTCCTCCATAATTTCGACAACCTTCCCATCATAAGGCTCAGTTTGAGATATACGAAAACCTTTATATTCACTATGTCTTTGGTGTAATTTGCTGGACCAGAAAGAATGCAACCCCGATTCTTTACTATATACAATTACAGGGAGGGGAATACTGACATGGGAATCTTTAACATTAAGAATATGCCATTCGTAAGAATCGGAAATATGATCAAAAATAAAACTTCCGGGAGCAAATTTCTCTTTTTCATGCTCTGTATGAACTGAATCATCCTTTTCGTCTTCATCACTGTTTCCAAAAGCAAACCCATTGGGGATCAGAACAAAAGCTAACAGTATAATAAATATCAAACCAGATTTTCTAAAATTCTTATGCATGCATCAATAATTATAATAACAAAAATAAAGAAAATAAATTTGAAACACCCACTTTAAAACTTCTTTATTTATTTTTTGTAATTTTAAGATAATCGAGAACGGAGACAACCTCAAAGATGGTTAAAATGACATATATAATCATGAAAACAAGCAAGAAAGGAACAGCATTTTCTCTGTCAAAAACAACAAATAAAATGATTAAAATCAGGTATAGACCCATTTTGATTCCTGTCGCACCCAGAAATTTAACAGGGAACTTTCTGTCACTTCCCCCGGCTGAGCGAATAAGATAACGATGAAACAAAACAGTAATAAGAAACATGGTCAGAAATAATACAGGAAATGAAAAACTAAAATATTCTTTCAGGATTGTTATAAACAGGAAAAATCCGGCTATAAAAAGAATCAGGAAAATTATTATCCCTCTTATGATGAATTTTTTCAGATGATCATTCATACAATATAAGTTACCTGGGCTTAAGCAAATCCCTTACAGCAAAGAAAATAGATCCAAAAACAGCTGAAATTGATAAAACAACTGTAAAAACAGGGAATTCCCAGCTAATTATTTGGTCTAATTTCATACCACCAAAGACCCCAACCAGGATAATTCCCAGCATTTGAAAAGCCAGAGAAGAATACCTGACATAGTTATTTAACTGTTTCTGTGGTTTTTCCTGATTTGATTTCTGTGGTTTTTCCTTCATCTGTTTGGTAGATTGGTCTTTCATCGCTCATATTACAATTACCGGTGAATTTTGATCCGGGTTCAATTGAAAGTTTATTAGTTTGAATATCTCCGTTAACATTTGCAGATACTTTAAGTGAAAGAAGTTGTGAAACAACAATTTTGCCTTCAATACTTCCTGACACATCAGAATTTTTGCATTTTATTTCTCCCTTAACTTTCCCGGTTTGTCCAATTACAACCTTGCCTTTTGTTATAATGTTTCCAATAAGGGTTCCGTCAATCCGGATATCACCATTTGAATTAATATCACCGGTGATTTCTGTACCAATACCAAGTAAGTTTATGGCATTATTTTCCGATTCATTATTCTTCCCCATTGTTATCTAATTTAGTATATTATCAAAAAGTTGGTAAAAACAGAAAGCAAATATAACAAATTCATTTATCTGAATCACAAAAGGGGATTAAACATCAGGATTTAAGTTTCAAAGTTACTGGTTACTGGTTTTTTCGCCCTCAGCTTTGCTCTCTGTTCTTTGCTTAGCTTTTACTGTTATAGGCCCACTTTAAATACATCGATCCCCACGTAAAGCCACCTCCAAAAGCTGCCAGAATGATATTGTCCCCTTTATTTAATTTGTTTTCCCAATCCCACAAGCATAGAGGTATTGTAGCGGTAGTAGTGTTTCCATAACGATGAATATTTATCATTACCTGTTCTTTCTTAATTCCCATTCGTTTAGCAGTTGCTTCAATAATCCTCATATTAGCCTGGTGTGGAACAAGCCACGCGAGTTCTTCGGGTTTAATGTTATGCTTCTTCATTATGTTGACAGAATAATCGGCCATATTCGAAACGGCAAACTTAAAAACAGTCTTTCCATCCTGATGAATAAAATGCTCATGGGCATCAATTGTCTCGTGTGTTGGGGGCCTTACTGAACCACCGGCTTTTTGGTAAAGATGATGGCGCCCCAAACCGTTTACACGAAACATATGATCAATAATTCCAACATCTTCACTTGTTGGTTCAAGCAATACGGCTGCTGCCGCATCACCAAATAACGGACATGTGGTTCGGTCAGTATAATCGGTAATTACAGACATTTTATCAGAACCAACAATGATCACTTTTTTATATTGTCCTGATTGAATAAATTTATTTCCCACTTCAAGAGAAAACAAGAATCCTGAACATGCTGCATTAATGTCAAAACTAAAAGCGTTTTTTATTCCAACCTTATCGCTAATAATGTTTGCAGTAGCCGGGAATAACATATCAGGAGTTACTGTTGCATTTATAAGAAGATCAATCTCGTCAGGAGAAGTTCCTGTTTTTTCAAGCAACCCCTTTACTGCATTTGCGCCCATATGTGATGACCCAAGGCCTTCTCCTTTCAGAATGCGGCGTTCTTTTATCCCAATACGCTGCATTATCCACTCGTCGGTAGTATCAACCATGGTTGCTAATTCATCGTTTTTTAAGATATACTCGGGTACCCATCCATTTACCCCGGTTATAGCTGCTCTGATCCTTTTCATTATTTAAAAACTTTTTTAAATTTTTTAGTTAGTTTAGCTTCTATTACTCCTTTTGTATGTAAAATCATGTTTTTTATAGCTGCAGAATTAGAAATACCGTGTCCTATTATTACGTCAGCGTTAATACCAAGGATGGGAGTTCCTCCGTAATTAACAAAATTGAACTTCTCGAAGAATTTATCCCTGATCCCTCTTTTTATTATCATTGAATAGAATGCTTCGGCCCCTTTTAATACCACATTGCCTACGAATCCATCACAAACTATTACATCTGCCTTATCGCTTTTGAAAAAATCATTCCCTTCTATGTTTCCAATGAAATTAAAATCATTAGTATCTTTCATTAGTTCATAAGTGGCTCTTACTACAAGATTCCCTTTTGTTTCTTCAGAACCAATATTAAGCAAGCCAACTCTGGGATTTGCAATATTCCATACATATTTGGCATAATATGATCCTAAAATTCCATACTGATATAATACATCCGGACGGCAATCAGGATTTACCCCTACATCGAGTAATATTGTTGGTTTTCCATCTATAGTAGGAATTGGTGAAGTTATGGCAGGTCTGATAACTCCCGGAATAGATCTGATTGAATAATGAACACCGATAAGCATTGCTCCTGTATTGCCTGCACTGGCAAAACCGTCAATTTTGCCATTACGTAACAGATTAAAACCAATAGCGATGCTTGAGTTTGGTTTTTGGGCAAAAGATTTAGCCGGATGGTCTCCCAT
>JAUWPX010000377.1 GCA_030611395.1 Bacteroidota bacterium
CAATCCACCTCCACCAATCGGATGTGAGGTAGATACATTTAATCTTATTTTCAGCAAGCCAATGGATATTAGTATCCAGCCCTATGTTACTTTTGGAGTATGCGAACCATATACACAGCATATAATAGAAGGAGTCTGGGTGGACAGCACTAATTGGCAGGGAACTTATGAATTTGGTATAATGACCGGAGATGGAATAAACCATCTCAGAGTAACAACGGCACAGGATTGCGAAGGAATGGAAATCCCCAAAGATACAAGGTTTTCTTTTGTAATTGATGCTACTGGAGCCTCTTCTGTTGGCTTTATTGCTCAAGCAGGTATCGGCAAAGTTGACCTGGAATGGAACGGTCAGGACATGCAGAATTTAATGGGATACAATATGTACAGATACCATAAAGTTACAGATACTACTTATTCTGATACTACACTTATTAATACTTCCATGATAACGGATACTATCTACTGCGATATGTCAGTTATTCCAAATACTACTTACTATTATATGTACACAGGAATAAGTACAAGTTTTAATGAAAGTGATTATTCAAACCCTGCAAGTGCCACTCCGTTTTCAGCAGCAAACGGTGATGCAAATGGAGATCTGGCAGTAAATGTTCTGGATATAACCACAATTGTTGCGTATATGTTAAATCAAAATCCGCAACCTTTTTTGTTTGATGCTGCTGATGTTAATTACGATGGGCAAATCAATGTGCTGGATATTATTGGAGTAGTACAAATTATTTCAGGAGATAAGTCTGCTCATCTTAATTCGGCTATAAACAATAACACGGAACCTGCTTATTACTCAATTGAAAATAACAAACTTATTTTAGAGAGTGAAGGCAATGTAGCTGCTATGCAGCTCAAGTTTAAAGTTCAAAGGCTAAAGGATAGAGTAAAAATTACGAGGATACTCAATGACTTGAAAATATTCTCCATGGCAAAGGGATTTGAGTTTTCTTATGGAGTTGTTGATGATTATATTATTGGAATTTGTTACAGTATGTCCGGTAAAGTAATCCCAGAAGGAATAACCGAATTGTTCAGGTTTGAGGGTGTTGATGTTAGTAATATTGAAATAACAGAAATATTTGGCGGTGATTTGTACGGGGATTATGTTCCTGTTCTTAAAAAAGGACAACAGCAAACACCGCAAATTCCTGATAATTTTTTGCTGAGTATATATCCAAACCCTTTTTCTAATTCTACTGTCATAAATTATAAGTTGGCAGAAGAAGCACGTATAAACATTTCAATCTATGATTTGAAAGGAAGAAAGATAGATAATATTATAAGTAAAAAGCAGTCAGCAGGAAACTATAACGTTACGTGGACACCGGGAGGTAACTCCAAACTAAATTCAGGTATTTATATCTGCCATTTGGAAGCAAAAACAGAAGACAGAAAAATAACAAAAGATGTGAAAATAATTTTTATGAGATAAAACCTCACCCCTTTATCCCCTCTCCAATTGGAGAGGGGAAGGTTCTAATCGGGTTTTGTGAGAAGAACGAAAGTTATTTGGATAAAAAAATAGTATAAAAAAAACAAAAAACAATAAAGTCATGAAAAGAATAATCAAAATATTATTAGTCGTGTTATTCACAAATACTTCTGTACTATATTCTCAAAATATTATGCAGATAAATGACACTTCAGCTTATACAAATGATACGGTTGTATTAACTGTGGAAATAATGAATGAGGTGCCATTTATCTCATTTCAATTTGATGTAATAATGCCGGAAAATTTTAATTATATTCCAAATACAGCTGTGTTAACCAATAGAAGTTTGGATCATATTGTAAACGTAACAGAAATATCAGACCATCATTTACGAATATTATCATATTCCTTAAATAACTCAACGTTTTTAGGCAATTCCGGTCCGGTAACAAAGTTCTCACTCAAAACCGGCAATCCGGAAGGTATCTTTGATATGCAACTTCAACAAGTAATTATTGGTGATAGCCTTTCGCAAAACATAGTCGATAGTAT
>JAUWPX010000079.1 GCA_030611395.1 Bacteroidota bacterium
TGGAATACCATTGATATTTGTTGCAGTTATATTATCAGCTGCAGCATCAAGTCTGCCGGATACTGTTATTTCTGTTTTAGACGCGAAAAAGGGTTATTATGATGATGCTATTTCAAATGCTCTGGGCAGCAATATTTTTGACATCTCGTTTGCAATAGGGCTACCTCTTCTTTTATACACATTGCTATACAATCCCATTGAAATGAGTCCTGAAACCATCGAGATAGGTTCAGAAATATGGGCTTTCCTGTTTATTATTACTTTATGTGCATTCCTTATATTTTTTATAGGGAAACACTTTAACAGGAAAAAAGTAATTATGTTAATCGGTTTCTATCTACTGTTTATGATCTATGTAATTGGGAAAAGTTATGATCTCGAAATTGTCAATAAATTTTCCGGCATTTTATTAAGAATAGTTGAAATAATTAAATTCTAACTTACACCAGAACATTCAACCCTCCGGGGATGATCTTCACATCAACAATCCTGCCTGTTATCATAGGCTCGCCATCAAAATGTGCATATCCTTGTGATTCCCTTTCCACACTTACCTCTTTGCATTTTACTATCTCAACATATTTGCTTGAATCGATAGTTTTTGTTAATAACCGTATCCCAATATCCAAAGCCTCATGAACAGGGAATGGCGATAACATAGAGATATCCATAAAACCATCATTGATACTGGCTTGTGGAGCAATATATGCTCTGTTTCCGTATTGCGAACCGTTTGCAAATGTAACAAGGAACAGAACCTTAGTTGTCTCACTACCGTTAATCTTGATAATATATTTCTGTGGAGTATAAGATTTGAAACGCGTAAGGATTAGTCGCAAATAAGAGAGAAAACCACGTTTCCCTAAAAGTGAAAATTCATGTCCGATCATTGCATCAAAACCAATACCGGCTGTACAGAAGAAAGGTGTACCATTTAGTATTCCATAATCAACAGCTACCGGACGAGCGTTTCTTAATAAATCAATGGCACCGGGCAAATTCAAAGGAATACCCAGATGCCGTGCCAGACCATTCCCTGAACCTGTCGGGATAATCCCTACAGCTGCTTCCGTATTCACTAACCCCCGTGCAACTTCATTCACTGTACCATCACCCCCAACTGCAACAAATCTTTTAATACCCTCTTTAACCTTTTCCTTTACAATAACGGTTGCTTCACCCTGTTTACTTGTTACAAAAATACAAGTTCCGGGGAAAGTGTGACCGGTCAGTTTCAGGATCTCTTCTTTTATATTCCTCTGTGGCCGGTTACCGGCTATAGGGTTAATAATAAAAACTGTTTTTTCCAAAATACCAGATTATATCTTTTAAAACCCAAAGGTATATCCACTTCATTAATAAAAAAAATTCTTCAGGTTGTAATTTTTAACACTTTCTTTTAATAAATTTCGTTCTAGAAATAAAAATCAGGTTTGTTTACTTGAAATTTCTTTTGCTTAATGAGAAAATCACTAAAAATATTACTATTATTCTTTATTATTAGTGTTCAGCTATATCCTCAAACAGGAGGCACCAGTACTTACCAGTTTCTAACCCTTCCTGTATCAGGCAGAATTGCATCACTTGGTGGAAAAATGATCGCTGTTTCCGGCAACGATCTGAATCTCACTTTTTCAAACCCATCACTGCTTAACAAAGAAATGAATAATGAGCTGGTTCTGAATTATTCGGGATATTTTGCCGACACCCGTTACGGGTATGCAGCATACTCACATTCATTCGGCAAATTAGGAAATTTCGCAGCAGGTATTCATTTTATTGATTATGGTGAATTTATCGCAGCCGACCAGACAGGAATTATTACCGGGAAATTCCAGGCAGCAGAACATGCTTTTCATATTACATGGTCTATACCTATTGACAGCACCATATCTGTTGGTGTCAGCCTGAAACCTGTTTTATCAACTTTTGAAAGATACCGGTCAACAGGAATAGTTGCCGATTTCGGAGTTTCCTATATCAGCATGAACCGGTTATTTGCGGTTTCTTTTGCAATTAACAACTTAGGCCGGCAGATATCTACCTATTATGGCGGGAATCATGAACCGGTTCCTTTCGAAGTGCAGCTTGCAGTTTCAAATAAGCTGGAGCATGCACCCTTCAGGTTTTTCCTTACAGCTCACAGCTTGCAACGCTATGACCTGCTGCCTCCCGAAGAAAATACCGATTCAAATAGCGGATATAATAATTCCGGGAAAGAATCATCAGGAATTGAAATTTTTGGTGACAACCTTATGAGACATATGGTAATGGGAATGGAGTTTATTCCCTTCGAGAACTTTGCCCTGCGTTTTGGATATAATTACCAAAGGAGACAAGAACTTAAGATACCTACAAGAATTTCAACTGTTGGATTTTCGTGGGGTTTCGGTCTCAAAATCTCGCAGTTCAGACTGGATTACGGCAGGGCTACCTATCACCTGGCAGGTGCTTCCAATCATTTTTCCGTCAGCACTAATATGGGTAATCTGTATAATAAGATCTTTGATTAAATGTATCAGAATTTATTTTAAGTATATACTCTGTTATATCATTATTGCAAAAAGGCTAAGGCTAAGGCTAAGGCTAAGAATAAGGAATTTGACTACTCATTATATATAACGCCCTATCTTAGTCCCGGCAGGAACAAAAAAATAATAGGGAGGCATTTCAATGCCTGATAAAAAGAATTGAAAATATTATTCGGGGCTGTCTCAAAAGAGGTTAATAGTTATGATTCTTTTCTTTGAGACAACCTCGAAGAAAGAACCTTTAAATTAGGATTTATTATTAAGTTTTAAATATTTCCTTTTGATCTCCTTAGCCTCAGCCTTAGCCTATTTTATTAAAAGATAATATTAATTTAACTATTGTTTTTAATTAATTTGCGAAGCTATGTTCTATCTTTGCCGGCAAATGAGAATCTTAAACAAAAACAATCTGATAATAGCTGTTGACGGGTATTCATCTTGTGGTAAAAGCACCTTTGCCAAAAAGATTGCCGGGAAACTCAATTATAAATACATTGACAGCGGAGCAATGTACAGGGCGATTACACTTCTGTGTACAAAAAAGAATATTATTAGCGGAGAAAAAATTAATATAAAAGCACTGGAATTATTACTCGCTGACACAGATATTGATTTCCGGTTCACGGATACAAGAAACAGACATGAAACTTTCCTGAACGGAAAGAATGTGGAAGATGAGATAAGAGGTGCGGGGGTTTCAGATTATGTAAGCCAGGTAAGCGAAATCGGGCAGGTGAGGGAAAAAATGGTATCCATCCAAAGAAGATATGGAAAAGAGGGAGGAATAGTTATGGATGGCAGGGATATTGGCACGGTAGTATTTCCTGAAGCTGATTTGAAAGTTTTTATGACTGCCACTGCAGAAATCAGGGCAAAAAGAAGATACAAAGAATTAAAGGAAAAAGGAGTTGATGCAAACTTTGAAGCAGTGAAGAAGAATATTGAAAAAAGGGATTATATTGACTCGAACAGGAAAATCAGTCCGTTAAAAAAAGCCACTGATGCCATAGTTCTTGACAACAGCAATATGACTGTACAAGAGCAAATGGGATGGTTTGAAAAATTGCTTAGTAAATTGAACTATGAAGATTGAAATTGATCAGCAATCCGGATTTTGCTTCGGGGTTGAAAAAGTAATTAAAACTGCAGAAGATATCCTGAAAAAGGAAGGCAAGGTCTATTGTCTGGGGGAAATAGTTCATAATCAACGCGAAATGGAGCGGCTTATGTCTCTGGGGCTTATAACTATTGATTACGAAACCTACAGAAATATGAAAAACTGCAAGGTTCTGATCAGAGCACATGGGGAACCCCCTGAAACCTATGAAATTGCAGAAAAAAACAATATTCAGTTGGTTGATGGAACATGCCCAATTGTTGACCGTCTCCAGAAAAAAGTTAGAACAGGCTATGAGAAAACGAAAAAAATAGACGGACAGGTGGTTATTTTCGGAAAAGAAAAACATGCCGAAGTTATTGGATTGAAAGGTCAGACTGAAGGTAAAGCTATTGTAATTAGCAATTTGCAGGAACTCGATCAGATCGATTTTTCCAAACCTGTTGTGCTTTATTCCCAAACAACCCGTAACATGAATGAATACGGGGAGCTGAGTAAAGAGATCAGGAATAGAATAAACACAACAGGAAATGGAAAAGAATTGATAATCAACAAAACTATCTGCGAGCAGGTGGCAAGCCGTGAGCCAAATATCCGGGAATTCGCCAGGAAACATGATCTGGTATTGTTTGTCAGTGGTAAAAACAGTTCAAACGGTAAAATGTTATACCAGGTATGTAAAGAAGAGAACCCGAATTCCCGGTTCATCTCAGCTGAATCAGAAATAACAAAGAGATGGTTTTATAAAACAAAATCGGTTGGTATATGTGGTGCCACCTCAACACCGGAATGGCTAATGAGAAATGTTGCCGAAAAGGTTAAATCTCTAAATGAAAAGTAATGTGATTTTTTCTTTAGCCGCCAACGTAATATATTTTCTAATTTTTCAATACCTTTATAATCAAATAATAAAATAATTAAATTTAATGGGAAAAATAAAACACATAGGAGTTTTAACATCAGGTGGAGATGCTCCGGGGATGAATGCAGCTATTCGTGCCGTTGTACGGACAGGAATCTATAATAATCTTAAAGTAACCGGTATCATGCAAGGATACCAGGGACTGATTGATGGACTCTTCAAACCTCTTAAATCGCATAGTGTAAGCGAAATAATCCAGAGAGGCGGTACTATACTTAAAACAGCACGATGCGAAGAATTTAAAACTGAGGCAGGCAGAAAAAAAGCATATGATAATTTGAAAAAGCAGAATATCAACGGTGTTGTGGTAATTGGTGGAGATGGAACTTTTACCGGTGCAAAGATATTTAATGAAGATTATGATATCCCGTTTGTCGGGGTCCCGGGAACGATTGATAACGATATTTTTGGTACAGACAGAACTATCGGATATGATACTGCACTTAACACTGCTATACAAGCCATTGATAAGATCAGGGATACTGCCAGTGCACATAACCGGTTGTTCTTTATTGAGGTTATGGGTGCCGAAGCAGGCTTTATTGCTATCCGCAGCGGTATTGCCTGTGGCGCTGAAGCAATTCTAATCCCCGAAGTGAAAGACCAGTTAAAATCTTTAAAAAAACAACTCGTAGAAGGGTCGAGGCGAAAAAAAACCAGTAATATTATCATTGTCGCTGAGGGTGATGAAGAAGGAGGCGCAGCAGAAATTGCAAATAAGGTAAAGGATGATTTTAAGGACTATTCTGTAAGAGTAACAGTATTAGGACATATTCAACGGGGCGGCTCACCTTCAGCTTTCGACAGGGTTACTGCAAGCAGAATGGGATATGCTGCAGTTGAAGCACTTCTGGACGACCAAAAAAGTGTTATGGTAGGATTGAAAAATAACGAAATTGTTCAAGTACCATTCCGGAAAGCTGTTAAAACACATAAAGAAGTCAACTGGGAACTCCTGGAACTGGCAGGCATCCTGTCCGTATGATATGAAATTAATTCCTTTGCGGATAAAATAGCAATCACCGGATGGTTCCCCGGTAACCAAAAAAAAGATTTCCTATGGGAGAAAAATCCTGGTACGCTGATGTAATTTTTCCCTTTCCCATAAAATCTCTTTTTACCTATAAAATTCCAGGTAAACTGACCGGTAAAACCCAACCCGGGAAACGTGCTATTGTCCAATTTGGTAAAAAGAAAATTTACTCGGCACTTATCAGGAAAATACATCAAAATCCGCCTGCGGGATATTTAATAAAGGAAATTGAAGATATTCTTGATCCTGAACCTCTTATCAACGAGAAGCAATTTAGCTTTTGGGAATGGATAGCCAATTATTATATGTGTTCTTTAGGTGAAGTTATGCGTGCTGCAATTCCTTCAGGATTAAAGCTTGAAAGCGAAACACGATTCATATATAATCCGGGCTTTCAATCCCCGGAGATATTAACAGATCATGAAGAATTAATTCTTCAACTGGTAAAAGGTAAAAAATCTGTTACGATCAGCGACATAGAAAAAAGCTCAGGAGCAATAAAAGCTATTCCAATAATTAACAGTCTCTTCAATAAAAATGCAATCCAGGTTGAGGAAGCGCTCACTGAAACATACAAACCCAGGAAGGAGAAATATGTAAAATTAGCTCCGGAAATCACTGAGATGGAACTAAATGACACTCTTTCTAAGCTTGTAAAAGCACCCAAACAACTTAGTATTATTGAGGAATATATTCGAAAATCAGGCGTTTTTGGCGATGATAAAGAAAAAGAGGTGACATGGAAGCAGCTCCTGCAACAGGCAAAAACAAGTGCACAATCATTGAATAGTCTGGTTAATAAAGGAGTATTGCAAACCTATGAAAAAACCATATCCAGACTTCCCTCTCCTGATTATGTTGCTGAGGAAATTAAAATTTTAAACGAAACCCAGCAAAAAGTTCTAAAAAAAATTCAGGATTCCTTTTTAAAAAACAAAGTAACTCTTCTACATGGAGTTACCGGTAGCGGCAAAACAGAAGTATATATTCATCTTATCAGGCAATATCTTAATAAGGAAAAACAGGTTCTTTACCTTTTACCTGAAATTGCTCTGACAGCACAGATAATAAACCGT
>JAUWPX010000387.1 GCA_030611395.1 Bacteroidota bacterium
AGCCTGTCAGCTTCGGCTAAAGGAAGTTTTTGAATTCTGCCAACATCCCGTATCGCCTTTTTAGCAGCCATAGTACCAAAAGTAATAATATGAGCAACATGATCTTTCCCATATTTTTCCACCACCCATTTAAGAACCTTATCACGGCCATACTCGTCAAAATCAATATCAATATAAGGCATCGAAACTCTATCAGGATTCAAAAACCTCTCAAAAAGAAGGTTGTATTTCAATGGATCAATATCAGTAATCCCGGTACAGTATGAAACAACCGAACCGGCTGCTGATCCTCTTCCAGGACCAATGGAAACGTCCATTTTCCTTGCTGCATTAAGAAAATCCTGAACAATAAGAAAATATCCCGGATAACCCATTTTCTCTATTACAGACAACTCAAAATCTATCCTTTCCTTAATATCATCTGTAATACTACCATATCTCGTTTTTGCACCTTCGAAGGAAAGATAACGAAGGTAATCATCCTCATCCTTATAGCCTTCAGGAATACTATAATCAGGCATGACAGGTTTATGATTAAGCTCATAATCCTCAATTTTTTCAACAACTTCAACTGTATTCTCAAGTGCTTCAGGAATATCAGAGAATATCTCACTCATCTCCTGTGGCGTTTTCAGGAATTCCTGCTTTGTATACCTTAACCTGTCAGGGTCATCCAGGTCTTTACCTGTATTCAGACAAATAAGTCTGTCGTGGGCTTCTGCATCTTCAGCATTGATAAAATGAACATCGTTGGTAGCAATCAACTTAATTTTAAATTTTTCCGATAATTCAATTAGCCTTTTATTAACAATAACCTGCCGGGAAAAAGTATCACTGTCAATCTCAGAATCACCGGTTTCGTGCCTTACAAGTTCAAGGTAATAATCATCCCCAAAAATATCCACGAATTCTTTTACTACCTCTTCTGCTTTTTCACTTTTCAGGTTTAAAATTGCAGAAGGCAATTCTCCCCCAAGACAGGCAGAGGATGCAATAATACCTTCACTATATTTACGTAACAGTTCCTTGTCTACCCTGGGTTTATAATAGAACCCTTCAATCCATGCAAGGGAAACCATTTTAATCAGGTTTTTATACCCTGTCATATTCTTAGCCAGAAGTATGAGGTGGAAACCGGCCCGATCTTCTTTTTCATCCCTTTTAAAGCGGTTATTGCGGGCAACATATACTTCACAACCTAATATTGGTTTAATTCCTTGTTTTTTGGCTTCATTATGAAATTCCTTGACACCGAACATATTCCCATGGTCGGTGATGGCTATGGCTTTCATCCCGGTTGCTTTAACCTTCTTTATCAACTCCGGAATACTTGATGCCCCATCAAGAATAGAGTATTGTGTATGTACATGAAGGTGTGCAAAGTCAGTCATAATTGAAAAAGATTTATGATTGCAAGATAATTTACAAAATTACACAAAACACTATGTTAAAAAATAGTTGTTGAAAAGTATTGAATAACTATAATTACCCTGTTTACTTTTTCAATAATTACATTTATAAGTAATTGTATAACTAAATAAAAATGTATCTTTGCACCCACTATTTTTTTAAGTAAAATATTTATTAATAAAAAGCGTAGAGAATGCCGGCAAAAATCAGATTAACAAGACATGGACGAAAGAAAAGTCCTTATTACCACATTGTGATATCTGATAGCAGGGCGCCACGGGATGGCAGATATATTGAACGGATTGGCATGTATAATCCGGGAACAAATCCTGCTACTATTGAATTAGATTTTGATAGAGCATTGGAATGGCTGCAAAAAGGCGCTCAACCTACTGATACCTGTAGGGCTATCTTATCATATAAAGGTGTATTAATAAAAAATCATCTTCTTAACGGAGTTAAAAAGGGAGCTTTTTCTGAAGAGGAAGCAGAAGTCAGATTTAATACCTGGCTTAAGGA
>JAUWPX010000280.1 GCA_030611395.1 Bacteroidota bacterium
AAAATGCTTTGAAAATCTAAAATTAAAAAAACATTACATCTCTTTTTTAAAAAACTCCCCGATCTCTTAACCAGGGTAACAAATTCCGGTGTTAGTGAGCACCCTATTCAGGCTTAAAGTGAGCAGTCTGTCCGGATTGCACCTCACTCCTTCACTATTGGCTAATTTGCTTATTTCCTTCGGTTTAATCATGTGAATATTGAATTTTTAATGGTTTCAGTATCTACGTTAATTTTCAGGCTAAATCTTGAATCTTTTCTCCCCTGGTCCGGACCTGTAGTATCTAATAAAGAAAAGCCGGACCCAATTTTCTGTAGCATACTTTCATGATGTACAGTCCAGTCTATACTGATTAAATCACAAATAAACAAGTATCTTTTTATTGCAACCTGACTTTCATTCTGAGTCAAATACGATAATAATGTATCCAACTTGATCTTGCCCCTGGTTTCATATAAGGCTTTCCCCACCTCAACCATACCTCCGCATAATTGGGGTCTTGTCACAGCATCAACAAGGGTCTTTTCCATATCACTTACCATTACTTTCTCATGCCGATTTATCCATGTGTTTTTATATCCGAAAAATCTTGTTTGAGTATGATTTACAAACTGAAATTCAATGCCTCGAATGTTTTTTGAGGAAGGTTTTATCTGGAGGTTTGTTACAACAATTTCTTTCAAACTTGGCTGTGTTATTAGTCCATGAATCTGCATTGCCGAATAATAACCAATATAATAATCCTTCCCTTTCATTAAATATTTTGCAACAAGATGCCAATCCGGAATATATGTGTTTGCATCCGCACTTGAAGGAACAATATGGTAAAGATTACGGTTTAATTTAATTAACATCCCTTTCTTTACCATCCCGGAAAGAACTTTCGATAAATAAATCTTATCCGTATCAGGATATTCTATCACTACATCCTTGTAGGTGAAACAATCCTGGTCATTACTGGAAAATCTTTTAATAATGTCCCAAATAAAAATATTGCTCATATTACAGATATTTATTATCCTATTATTGTATATTAATTGGCAATACAAAGATAATAAATATCCAATATTAAACAAATATTATCTGCTTATTGTATATAAACAGACAATTCACGGATAATTAATATCTAATTAAATTGTTTAATCGTTTTGTTTTGATATTGTGATGTTTACGTTCCGGTTATCTATTGCCCTTGCATGTGAAAGCGAGCGGGATGATGGGATTGCTCGCTACTTAAGGTAGCTCGCGAACCCTTTGGGGGTGCACCAAACTAAAAAACCCGGTCGCTGACTATGTCAGCTCTACGGGTTTTATTTCCCCCCCTGCTTATGAAAGCAAGCTTTCAACACAGTGGAGAAAATAAAACCCGATTTCTTACAGAAACCGGGTTTTTTAGTTTGGGTGAATGATGGGATTTGAACCCACGACCCCTGGAACCACAATCCAGTGCTCTAACCAACTGAGCTACACCCACCATGTATGCTTATTAAAAGAACCTATACTTAACTCTCCAATATAATAATGCTTATGTTTTGGGATTGCAAAGATAAATATTAACATCTGTTTTTCATAAAAGATATAAATTATTTTTTTATCTTCTTAACTTTTTATGCTGAGCGTAGTCGAAGCATAAGTACTTCTTTTATCTTAATGCTTTGATTACCTTTGTCGCGCTTTTGTGATCTTGTTGAGAAATTTATGTAGTAAAACAAAAATATACTTTGAGATTATTTAAACCAATTAATAATATATCTGCTCTGCAGATTTTCCAATTATCCAGGTTTAGTACATTCCTGGTAATAAGTATTTTATTTACTAAGAGCTATCTTTCTCCTGAACAGATCGGGGTTTTTGAAGTTTTTTTGTTTATAGCAAGTTTTATCAGTTTTTTCTGGGTAACAGGTCTGATTCAATCCTTCCTTCCTCTATACAAGAATAATACGACGTTTTCAAGAGATGGTGAGAATAATACGGAAAAATCTCCGGAGATATTCAATGCTTTTATTCTGCTTGCTTTCTTTAGTTTTGTTGCTTTTCTTTTTGGATTGAGCCTAAAACATAATTTTTCTGTTTTTGGCATTTCCGGTAATGTGCCGTTAATAAATTTGCTTCTGGTATATATTCTGCTTAGTAGCCCATCTGTACTTATTGAGTATATATATTTGGTTAAAAACAAATCGGCAACTATTATCTTGTACGGAACAATTTCCTTTGGTCTTCAGCTTGGATTTGTGGTAATCCCAATTTTTATGGGATATAGTATTGAATATTCTATATGGGGACTGATTGTTATATCTGCACTGAGATTAATATGGTTGTTTTTTCTGTTGGCAAAATATGCCGAGATCAGATTCTCTTTGCCTTTTATAAAAGAACATTTGAGACTGGGAGTTCCATTGATGATTAGTGCATTGCTCAGTGGATCAGCTCAATATATTGACGGCGCTATAGTTACAAGTAAATTTGATGCCGACACTTTTGCTGTTTTTCGTTATGGGGCAAAAGAATTTCCCCTGGTTATTCTGTTGGCATTTGGTTTGAGTAATGCTATGCTTTCCGAGTTTTCTACTTCCGCTAAAATTAAAAGCTCAATGGAAGTGCTGAAGCGCAAATCTGCCCGGCTGATGCATTTTTTGTTTCCAATCACTATAGTAGTGATGTTTTTTACGCGGTGGCTTTATCCCATAATCTTTAACGAGAATTTCTCAAGAAGTGCCGATGTGTTTCTTATATATTTGCTGTTGATCATTTCCAGACTTGTTTTCCCGCAGACAATACTGATAGGTATGAAAAAAACAGGTGTTGTGTTACGTGCTTCTTTTGTTGAGATAGTATTAAATGTTGGCCTTAGTTTATATCTTGTTCAGTTTTACGGTCTTACAGGTATAGCTCTTGCTACAGTAATAGTATATGTCATTGAAAAAGTATATCTTATAGGGTATCTCTATACAAAACTCAAAATTAAACCGGCACAATATATCCCTGTTAATTATCATTTGATATACAGTGCGATATTGATTATTATGTTTGTTCTGATTGACCACCGGATTATCGATTTCTTCTAATTTATACGATATAGAATAATGAAATTATTCCTAATAAACTGAGTTATATGGAAGATC
>JAUWPX010000345.1 GCA_030611395.1 Bacteroidota bacterium
ACCGGATGAAGCTGAATTGATAGAACCGGTTATGACCGTTTATAGTGAAGCAATAAAAATTCAACCTCAGATCATAGGTGCCGAATTCCAACTCGAAAGTTCAGAGATGGGTCTTGATATTGCCAAAGGAGCACGGAGCCCACGGTTAAGTTTTAATGGTTCATACAACACTCGTTATTCAGATATCAGGCAAAAAGTTATTGAGGTTGACCCAGTTACTCATTTCCCAACTGCTTATGGAAAATATCCATTCATGGATCAGTTGAAGGACAACGTGAATTATGGTCTTTCCCTAAGTCTGTCCGTTCCTATTTTCAACGGATGGCAGGTTAAACAGGCTATTAGTAATGCCCGTCTTAACATAGAACACTCACAGTACAATCTTGAGTACCAAAAAAACATATTATATAAAGATATTCAGCAAGCATATGCTGATGCGAAGGCATCTTTGAAAAAATTCCATTCCTCACAAAGGGCTTTGGTTTCAATGAAAGAATCATTCAGATATACTGAACAAAAATTTAATGTCGGGCTGGTTAATACTATTGATTATAAAACCTCGAAGAACCAGCTTGCCAGAACCCAATCAGATCTGTTACAGGCCAAATATGAATATATTTTTAAAGTTAAAGTACTTGATTTTTATCGTGGAAAAGAATTAAGTTTATAATATTGTAACTAATCAGTCGGCAGTTTACAGTCCACAAGAAAGCAAATAACAATCAAACAATTATAACACAATAATATAATGTAAAAAATCACAATATTTAAAGCTGATTCGGTTATTTGATAATTGTAATTTATTTTACTTTATGGACTAACATTAAATAGTGTCTGTCTATAAAATCGGTAAGTTTTAGTTAAACTGAATATCGAACAAAGATTAACGATTTAAGATTTAAGATTTTCAACCACTTCGTAAATCGTTAATCGGTGTTCCTTGTTCTTAAATCAATTTTTTCTTACTTTATAAACGAACTTAAATAGTCCAGTCTTCAGATTGTCGATTGCCGACTAAAAAACACAAAGTATAATGAGATTAGACATTTTAAACATTTCAAACATAAGACACTGAATAGTTGCATAATATTAAAACCCAAATAGAAATGAAAATGAATAAGACCCTCCGTATTGTCATTGTTATTACCGTTCTGGTTGTTATTCTGGCTGTTATTGGCAAGAAAGCCGGATGGTTTGGCAAAGCAGAAACATTTGAAGTTGCTGTAGAAAAAGGCGAAAAACGTACTATTGTAGAAACCATTACTGCCAATGGCAAAATTCAACCTGAAACTGAAGTAAAGATCAGTCCTGATGTTTCAGGTGAGATCGTAGATCTTTTCGTTAAAGAGGGAGAATATGTTAAAGAAGGCAAGCTCTTACTAAAAATCAAACCTGATATATATGTTTCCATGCGTAACAGGGTGCGGGCTTCACTTAACTCAGCTAAAGCCAGGTTATCCCAGGTTGAAGCTCAATATGTTCATAGCAAACTTTCTTACGATAGAAATAAAAAACTTTGGGAACAAGAAACTATTTCCGAATCAGATTATGAATCTGCAGAGGCTGCATACAAAATGGCTGAAGCTGATCTTAATGCAGCAAAATACAGTGTAAAAAGCGCTGAGGCATCTTTAAAAGAAGCCGAAGAAAATCTCAGGAAAACCTCTATATATGCACCTATGGCAGGTACAATTTCAACACTCCTTGTAGAAAAGGGAGAGCGTGTTGTCGGGACTGAAATGATGAGCGGAACTGAACTTATGAGAGTGGCTGATCTTAACCGGATGGAGGTAATTGTTGAGGTAAATGAAAATGATATTATCAGGGTGCTTACCGGTGATACCGCTATTGTTGAAGTAGATGCATACATGGACCAGGATTTTAAAGGACTTGTAACAGAGATTGCAAATTCTGCAACAACATCAGGAATGGCCACCGACCAGGTTACCAGTTTTAATGTAAAAGTCCTCCTTTTACGCGAATCATACCAGAGTCTTTTAGACAAAACTCTTAATCCATTCAGACCTGGAATGTCTGCTACAGTTGATATCCAGACTGAAACCAAATATGATATTTTGACAATTCCTATTCAGGCAGTTACTACCCGTCTTGATACCATCGGGCAGGAGCAAAGTGATCTGGTTGTTGCTGATAAAGATCCTGATGTAGTAGTATTTAAAGTAATTGATGATTATGTTATGTCACAAATATTTGAGACAGTAATACAGTATAACAACTATATTGAAATATAATCCGGGTTGTCTCTTGAAGATGATGTTGTGATAGACCCATATAATGCTATCTCAAGGAAGCTTGCCGATAGCTCTATAATTGAAATAGTTACTAAAAAAGAATTATTTAAAGAAAAATAAGCCTGATACAGGTACTTTTTACAAATAATCCATGATTT
>JAUWPX010000230.1 GCA_030611395.1 Bacteroidota bacterium
TGTTAATACCGGCATCCTTATCTAATTGATTCATAAAGAAATTACTCCGGTCCTTAAGTAGGTTGTCGTCAAGATAATACCGGTTAACGTACCGGTTTTCAATACCCTTTTCTTCAATTTTACCGGTAATATCAAAACCAATAACATTATTTGATGCCACGTAAAAGTTTTTTTCACCCGGGATCAATATTACATTTTTAAAAACTTGTTTTAGAGTATTGAATATCAACGAATTTACAATATTCGCTTCCTCACTTGCATAATTACCGGTGGAAGGAAGATCGATTGATAAAACACCGGTATCTGACAAACAGGATTCAAGCTGACGAAAAAATTCTATTGTATAATACCTGTTTAAATGAGCAGTTGATGGCGGAGGCAGGTTTGCCAGAATAATGTCATAGGGACCCTGATGGCTTTTAAGAAACAACCTGGCATCTTTATTATAGACATGTATTCTACTGTCTTTCAATTTGTTATAATATGCCTCGCCAATCTTTACCAGCCAGGGATTAATTTCAACATAATCAACCTTTTTTACAGCAGGGTATTTCATAATCTCCTGCATCATTCCGGATACCCCTCCTGATATCACCAGTATATTTTGCGGGTTCTCATGCTGCACCATTGCATAGTGAACAGCTTCTTCATTGGCAATAAAGTTCAATGTATTAAACAATAAAACCTGGTTTTCATAGAAATTATGCTGTTCACCGGTTTTCGTAACTGTCAAATTTCCAAAAGGTGTTTCTTTCAGGAATACAATATCCTGATTTGGATAGAGAAAACCTTTAACAAACCGGTCGAAAGGGGTAAGAAAAGTAATTCCGGAAACCAATATCACAAAAATAAGGGATAGTATTAATAGAATGGTTTTCCTGTAATGCAAATTGACCCAAAAAGCAACGAAAAGATTTAAAATAAGTAAAATGGCCAGTATCCGGAAAGGTGATATCAGAAACACAAGAATAAAGCTGAATAATATTCCACCAATAAGACTTCCTGCAGACTCCAGTGCATAAGCAATATCAATGTGTTTACTTTTGTGAACAAAGGAAAGTCCGGAAGCGAAAAAAGTAAATAAAAACCCTGATAATAAACAAAAAGGAAGTAACAAGATTAATGATGCGACAAATATTTCAAAAACCCCAACAAGACTACCGGGCAAGAAAACAGAGTTTCTCAAATAATTAAGCAGAAAGACTGTAAGGAATGGAAGTATCCCCATACCTATCTGTGCAACAAATGAAATACGAACAGTATCTTTGATACGATTTATAAACCTTCCCAAATATGATCCAAATCCCGTAATCAGCATCCAGTTTGCAAGGAGAATACCAATTACCAGTTCATTACCCATAAAAACAGACAGAAACTCCCGTAGAATAATTATCTGGGTTACCAGTGATGTAATCCCTAACACTATTAATGATATAGAAAAACCTTTAGTTCCTGTTGCGGCAAACCCTATGTTATTGCTATATTTCAGATTTTCATGTATTTCCGGTCTATTTAATTTTCTCCTGAAAATGTCTGTATAGTATTTAATATGCCACGTGAAGTGGAATATTGCTATCATTACCATGCTTATGCCAAAATCAACATGAAGTACAACTATTTGATCAACCCATGGAATATCCAGTTTGTAATTTATCCGGACAGCCATTATAATACCAGGCAAAGCAGTACCAAAAAACGACAAACCCAGCAAGACATTCCATATCCTCCTGTGAGTCACAGTTCTGATTAAACCTATTCTTGATATAGTAAAACTTAACAGATACAATATCAGGGCGATAATTCCAATTAGTATAATAGGGTAGGGGGTTGACATCATTTACAAAAGTTTTACACTTGACAACACACTAATATACAGTTGTTAAGATGAATATCGATTAACGAATAACGAATATCGAAAAAAGAACTTAACGAAGTGATCTCATGAGCGATAGTGAATTATAATGAATTTTGAAGTAGTTCTAAATTCAAAAATCGTTAATCGGTGTTCGATATTCAAAATATAAATAAAATCACTTATCGCTTCTTACTTCCTACTTCTTCATTTTCCGAAAATACAATAGCTTCATAGATATAAATATCAGCATTTTTCCAGCCATCCCAGCCAATCCGGGCTTTATCCCTGGCACAATAGCCCAGGAATTCTTCTTTTGTCCAACCGGATTCATCAGCAACCTGAGGAAGGTAAGTGCCTGTTTTGCCATCTTTTACAATATATATACCATGTTTTCCAGGAGTTATTTCATCTATTGATTGGATCTTTTTCATTGGAGTGAGAACAGATATCTCCAGTTCAATACCTTCCAGTTCATCTGGTGTAACCGGTTTAAACCTGTGATCCCTGGATGAAGCGGCAATTGCCATTTCAGAAATCACTTTATATAACGGTATTTTTGCGTCAAACTGTCCTATACATCCTCTTAGCTTACCATCGCTTGAGTGAAGTGTGACAAATGCTCCAGCGGGTGTATGAAGGTGACTTGAAAATCCTTTATTATCTATATTTACAATTTCCCCTTTTTTGGTATATGTTTCAATTGTATTACGGGCAATTTTTAACAGTTCAACTTTGTCTTTCTTATCAAGAGAAAAACCTGTTTCTCCCTTTTTAATTTCACTGGTTGTAACACAAATAGACCAGTATCCAACCACACGCAATGAATCGCCATAAGAAGTATCCCCTGAATTCATGTATTTAACTTTATGATAGGTAATACTCTTATCTTCCTCAGTCATATACATTAATGCAAGTACAGATGTCCAGCCACACACACAGGTTGCAAGGTTTTCAATACCTTCTGCTTCATGTTTACCAATTGTTTTGAGAAGTTCCCGTGGTGAGTTGGATACTATAGCATCGGCAGTACTATTATCAACTTTTACAGCGTTTTCATATGACGGATAATGTGAAAAGTCAGTACTGATAACAAACAGGTTTTCTTCTGTAAAGTAGGGTTTTAGAGCATTAGCAATTTTTTCTACTGTTTTGGGAGCTTGAGTTCCCAGTATAACAGGAACTATTGAAAATTCGTTGTTCAGCCAATACTGCAGAAAGGGTAGCTGTACCTCCAGGCTATGTTCACCCAGATGGGCATTCCCATTGAAAGAGAAAACATCGTAGCCATTTATTAATTTGGTTGCCAATGGTATATCAACCTTTACTTCACCTAAAGGTGTAATATAATTACCAATATTATAAATTGATGCACCACTAAACATGGTTCTGTGGCTTGAACCGATTATAAATATATTTTTATACTTTTTATTCCGATCAAGCTGCTTAAAAGAGTTTGCAGCCACTTCACCGGAAAACACGTAACCAGCATGAGGGGAGAGAATTGCAGCAACCTGCTCTATACTCACTCCGGGAGTTGCTTTGCTGAAAAATTCTTCCAGCATTTTTTCCAGATCTTTTTTGTTACCAGGGTAAAACTGTCCTGCAACTGCAGGTCGCCGGTTAATTAATTTCTGATCTGATTGATCTTCGCTGTTTTTATCTTGCGAATTGCATGA
>JAUWPX010000321.1 GCA_030611395.1 Bacteroidota bacterium
TCTTCATACTTCGTTTTTGTTTCCGTATCAGCATTTTTCATGCTGACATCCAATGCTTCCAGGTAAGTATTCAGTCTTTCAAACTGTGCTTCGAGTGTTCTGATATATTGGATTTTCTTGTTAATCATTTCTTTGACTTTATACTCCTGAGTAACTTAGAAAGTGTAATGGAGTTAAGTTCACAGTAAGTAATTGATCAGGTTAGGTCTATTTTTCAGGATCTTCTTCAGAAAACATTTTGAATGTATCATTTATGGCGTTGGTCAAATTTGTAAGACTATCTTCAATACTTTTCTTTACTGAGCCAAGAGCTTCTTTATTTGCCTCGCCAAAATCTTTGACTTTTTGCTGAATTAATTCTTTTTTTGCACGCAATTCATCTATTTTTTCTGTGTATTTTGCTTTTACATCAGTTTTTGCATTTTCTGCTTTTTCTTCCAGTTTCTGGATTTCGGCATCCCATTTTTTTAACTGGTCTGCCAGTTTGTCGATATATTCTTCCCTGTTTCCCATAATACATATTTTTGATTGTTAATTATCAGGATATATTTTTCCTCTAATTTCTGTATTAAACGTGAGATATGCAAGAAATGTATCCGCAGGTTAATATTTTGAACCTTTATAAAAATACGCAGGAACCCCTTTGACACCGGGATCAGCTTTAAAAAGTCCGCCTCTGTATGGATATTTTTCCAATTCATCCTGCGGTATTTTCAGACTCGCAGTAGTGATAAACAGTGTTTCAAGGTTTTCTCCACCGAATGCACACGAAGTTACATTAAGAACGGGAACATTAATTTTACATAGCAGTTTCCCGTTATTGGGGTTCCAGCATCCAATAGCAGATCCTCCCCAGAGTGCAATCCATAAATTGCCTTTGGAATCAATAGTCATTCCGTCAGGATGGCCCAGATCAGGGGTTATTATTACTGCATCTCTGATAAAGGATATATTTCCCGTTGTGTTGTCATAACTATACTCCCTTACTTTCCCTGTGGGAGTATCTATATAGTACATTTTTTTATTATTGAGTGACCAGACTATGCCATTTGAAATACTAACACTATCTATCTTCTTTTCAATAGCTCCATTATTGTTGAGGCAATACAGAGCCCCGGCTTTTTGTTTTTCAGTTAGTGACATGGTTCCTGCCCACAGTCGGCCTGCAGGATCGCACTTTCCATCATTAAACCGTATTTCAGAATTATTTTCAGAAGGATTTGTAATAAATGAAATTGAATCGTTTATAATGTCATAATGATAGATTCCATCTTCAAGTGCAACCAGCAGACCACCTTTTTCTGAGGGGACGACAGTTCCGATTTTTTTATTCAGTTTAAATTGAACATCTTCAACAGATACCGGGTTGAATTTATGAAGGATGCCTTCTTCAATATCTACCCAGTAGAGCATTTTTTCCTTTTGGTCCCAAATTGCACCTTCACCTAGTGTGGCTTTTGCATCCAGGATCAATTCAGCATTCATTATAATATGTTTTTCATGGGTGCATGATGTTAGTAGAGGCGAAATGATAAGCAATACTATGAAAATTGTTTTTTTCATTTTCTTATCTTTTTTGCACAGTATTCCTAATAAGTTTTACAGAGTCGATGCTATTTTGTATAAAAAATACTTTACCCAAAGTTGCCAAATAAATAAAAACAATGCAAAAAATTTATTTTGAAATATTAACCATTTCGCGGAACAAATCTTTGTTTTCTTTTATCTTTTGTTCATTTCCATAGACACAGTAAGCATCCTGTTTTAGAATATCCTGAACAATTTTCTCGAAATTTTTTATGTCCTGCACGGTAGTTGAGAGAACTGCTGATCTTTCATTTTTAACATCCTCGATTGTAGTTCTCTCGAAGTATCTTCGAATTGCAACGTCTCCTTTTTGCGAAGCAGTCAGAGGCCGGTCCATTCCCGAAATTGTTCCAATCAGGAAGCGGGTCATTGCCTTTTCATCGGCTTCAAAGTTTTGCAGGAACCCAGGAGTGGCATCGTAATTATCAAGGGTTTCTTTCAGGTTCGGGTCACGGTATGAAGCAAAGTAAACATTTCCTGAAGGAGAAAATCCACAGAATCCACCATATGCTCCTCCGATTACACGAATTTGATTTTGCAGCCAGTCTGTAGAAAGTATCTGATTCAGAACACGCATTTTACCATCCCATTCGTACCCCAGTTTTTTAAAATTGTATCCTTTAATCACGTATTGTACTTTAGATGCAGTAAGTAATCCTTCGTTTTTATTAGTAAAATCAAATTTCCACTCTTCTATTTGGTGCTGTCCTTCGGGAAGCAAACCTGCAAGTTTTTCGAATCCTGCAGCATAAGCTTCCATATCTTCGTTACTGCACGTAACAGATGAAATAAGGTTCTTTTGTGTAAATAACAAAGAGGCTGTTTGAGTAAGGGTTTTAACGATCTCTTCGCTGTTCTCATCAAATTTGTTTACGAGGTCGGTTATAAAGCGGTAATAATCCAAACCACCGGTAAGTTCATCAAACATTCCATCATTGGAATAGTACGATGATAACCTGGTCATAGCGTAACGTATTCCGTTTTGTTTGATATTGGCATCTACCCGTGCCTGGTGTCTGACCAATACTGTTTTTAACCTTTCAATATCGCTGAAATCAGATTTATTTATTATCTCACCGGTTAATTCTAAC
>JAUWPX010000259.1 GCA_030611395.1 Bacteroidota bacterium
TTTATTCTTCTTTCAATTCGAGGTAATAATCATTAAGAATATTAGTAACCAGAGGTTTGTAATATTTCCAATAAAACTTCCTTTTATCCGAGAGTTCGTTATTGTAAAGGTATTTATCAACCTTTTCGATATCTTTGAAATAGGTAGTGGAATAGTTAACAACGTTATTGGCAAAGTCGCCTGAGAAATAAAAATAATGTTTCTTTTCCGGTTGCATGATAACTGCAGGAAATACTTCAGGAATCAGGTTAGCTTCCAATAGTGAATCTCCAACATAATTTGCATGAATTTTAAACTCAGAAAGAACAACGTTATTACCTGATTCGATAATATTGAACCAATGGGGATAATTCACTTTATAAGGTAAATCGTAAGCTTCCTGGGCCTCTTTAGATGAATAAATAAATGGTACGTCAAAATCAAGGTGTGTTCCATTCTCAAGCACCACGACTTCATTATCATTTTTCACCAGGATAATTCCTGAATTTGTAAAGGGCCAGGTTTCAAGATTATGTTTCTCGTAAAGTTTTATTATCCATTTAGGAATTTCAGGATTTGTTTCGGGATTAAGATCCATATAATATTTTCCAGCCCAGCCTGTCCAGTGAATATCGAAAATATTTTCTGTTTTATTTCTTTCAAGCGGTGCAGTTGGATAAGAAAGGATATTATATTCAGCAATCACCAATTTATCCCTGTCTTTCATTTCCTTCAATAAACTATAATCACTATTGTTTAATCCGCCATAAATCAACCTGGAACGGTTACTGCGATTAATCCCATGATACCAGTCATTAAAATACACTCCATACGTATCTGCATAGTAAAGAGCATCTAATGAATCAGCAAGTTCAATTATTTCGGCAAATCGGATTCTTCTAGGATCCCATTTTTTATCCCTTAAAGGACGTAGTGGAACAAAACCGAAGTAGTCTTTCTTATAAGAATACAACCTGTTATTTCCTTTAACATACTTATTATGAGTAAGAATCCAATGAAATGATTTGTGATTATACCTGTCAAAAGTTGGCACTGTCTTATCCAGAATAAGTACATCAAGAGGTCGTTTCGGCTGCACTCCCCACTTTACAATATTTAACACCGGAAAAAACAAAATCACAATAAGGATTATGATAAATAGGATAAGAGATTTTTTCATTTTTTAGAAAATTAAAATTTGTTCGTTTTTCATAAAACTTAAGAATATTCATCCTTCTGTCCTTCAACTCAAACGCGTCCCGCTCAAATTTAAATATAAATGTATTAAAATAAAATTATAAAAAAAATTTTCGGCGATTTTCTATTATACAGTTTATATTATTATTCGCTCAGACTTATCATTAAATACGCAAGTTTGACAGGAAATGTTGTTTTTATTTGTTGATTTTTTAAAAAAAATAATGATGAATAAAAAAGCCGGCAATCCACAGCAGGCAGCCGGCAGTCTAAAGACCGTGTTATTTATACTATACTTCATGTTCAGACTATTAAGTAAAAACTTAACTTAAAATTAACATACATGGTTACTATACTTTTATTATGAAAGTTATATTTGTTCAGAAACTATCTAAAAGCTACCCCCCTATGGAATCCTTCTATATTTTTATTGTAGTTATTCTTTTTATCCTGGCAATTTCTGATCTTGTTGTTGGTGTTAGTAATGACGCTGTAAACTTTTTAAATTCGGCTTTTGGCTCAAAAGTTGCCTCTTTCAGGGTAATTATGATTGTTGCAGCAATAGGTATTCTTGTCGGAACAACCTTCTCCAGCGGGATGATGGAAATTGCCCGGAAAGGAATTATGCATCCTGATCAGTTTTACTTTAAAGAAATTATGATCATTTTTATTGCGGTTATGCTGACAGACATTATTCTTCTTGATCTGTTCAATACTTTTGGGTTACCCACTTCAACAACAGTTTCCATAGTTTTTGAGCTTTTAGGCGCCTCCGTAGGAATTGCTATTATCAAAATAACCAACTCGCCTGAAGGCGGAGATCTTGATACATATATCAATACAGGAAAAGCACTTGCAATAATTTTTGGCATATTATTATCAGTAATTATTGCATTCTCCTTTGGTGCTTTTATTCAATATCTGGCAAGAATTATTTTCTCCTTTGAATACGAAAAATATTTAAAATATTTTGGATCTATATGGGGCGGACTGGCTATTACAGCAATAACTTTTTTTATGCTTATTAAAGGGGCAAAAGGCTCTTCGTTTATTTCTCCGGAACAAATGATATGGATAAAAGCTAATTCCTTCTCCATTATTCTGTTAAGTTTTATCGGATGGACAATATTGCTTCAATTATTATTATGGTTATTTAAGATCAATGTTTTAAAATTTATTGTTCTGGTAGGAACATTTTCCTTAGCCATGGCATTTGCCGGGAATGATCTGGTTAATTTTATTGGTGTCCCTCTCGCAGGTTTTGAGTCGTTTAAAACCTTTACTGCTGCAAGTGGTTCTGATCCTGCCACTTTCTTAATGGATTCATTAACAACTGCAGTGAAAACTCCAACTTCTTTTCTATTAATAGCAGGGATTATTATGGCTGTCACCTTATGGATGTCAAAGAAGGCAAGATCGGTTACAAAGACTGAGATTGATCTTGGTCGTCAGGGTGAGGGCGCTGAAAGATTTGAATCTTCATTACTCGCACGTGCAATTGTCAGAAGTACATTATCTTTTAGTAAATCTGTTAGCAAGGTTTTTCCTGTCCGTTTTCAAATTGCGGTAAGGAAGAGGTTTGACAGGACTTCATATAATAAACTTAAAAGTGAGGAATCTATTTCATTTGATCTGGTCAGGGCATCCGTTAACCTGGTTGTAGCTAGCATATTAATTGCTTTTGGCACATCACTTAAGTTGCCATTATCCACAACTTATGTTACATTTATGGTAGCTATGGGAACCTCTCTTGCTGATGGCGCCTGGGGCAGGGAAAGTGCCGTTTACCGGATATCCGGAGTTATTACAGTAATTACCGGCTGGTTTTTCACTGCATTCAGCGCATTTACAGTTGCATTTTGTATTGCTCTTCTTATTAACTGGACAGGTTTACCAGGTATTCTGATTCTGATCTCTCTTGCTGTTTTTCTCCTTATCCGAACCTATGCTTTTCATAATAAAAAAGAAAAAGAAGAAGAAAAGAAAAAAGCAGAGAAAGAAAAAATCAAGGTACTGGACAGGGAGAATGTGCTTGAAATCTCAAGACAGAACGTAACATCAACCCTCATTTCAATTTCCAAGCTCTATTATCTAAGT
>JAUWPX010000030.1 GCA_030611395.1 Bacteroidota bacterium
TGAGCCTGATGGTGGAGTGGATAGAGACAGATACAAAGATTATTACGAAACCTGGAAAGATTCAGTACTTACCAACCTGAAGGATTTTGGAAGAACAACACAGTATCATCATGTTATCAATGTAAGTTACCGGATCCCGATTAACAAGTTACCTCTTTTAGACTGGGTGTCAGCAACTGCAAGGTATAGTGCAAATTATAATTGGGATATTGGACCGGTATTTCCGGATTCAACAAATATTGAACTGGGTAATACAATTCGTAATTCTAATACTACTCAGCTTAATGGACAGTTAAATATGCTTAACCTGTATAATAAGGTTGGATTCCTTAAAAATATTAACCAGAAGTACAGTGGCAGAAGTCGTACAAGAAAAGAAGTTGAGTATAAGACTGTTACATATAATAGAGAACGTGTAAAATTAAAAGCTAATGAACCCAGATCAATTTTTCACAAGCTAATGACTGAAGATGTAGATGTGAAAGTTTATGATAACGCTAACCGGGAAATTACAGGCAAAGTAGAAGTGGAAAATAACCGGAAGATAATATTTACAGCAGAAAATAATTATGATGATGTTAGGTTTGTAATTGAAGGTAAAATTGAGAAAACGGAAAGTCCTGTTGTGATTATTGCCGAGAATTTAACAAGGGCTTTAATGGGAGTGAGAAATGTGTCAGTTTCATATTCAGGGAGCCAGGGCACATTATTGCCAGGATTCATGCCTCATGCAGAATACGTGGGGATGAACCGGTATAATGATCAACTGGCACCAGGCTGGCTGTTTATTATGGGATACCAGGATCGGGATTTTGCTGAAAAAGCGATCAGGAATGATTGGCTGACAACTGATACCTTGCTGAATACTCCATTCGTGCTTACACATACAGATAATTTTAATATCCGTAGTACAATTGAACCAATAAGCGGACTTAGGATAGACCTGACAGCAAACAGAAGGTTTTCACAGAATGAGAATGCCTATTTTATTGCAAACAGATATGGAAATTTCCCTGATAGTACAAGAAATATGATGACTTCCGGGAACTTTAGTATGTCAACATTAACATGGGGTACTGCATTTGAAAAAATCAAAAGTAGTAACCAGTATAAATCGGAAAATTTTAACCGGTTTAAGGAATATACAGAGATTATCTCAAGACGGCTGGCAAACAAAAGAGATAATATTGATAATAGCTATGTTCCCGGTGATGGTGAATATAAAGATGGCTATGAGATTACGTCACAGGAGGTGTTAATACCTGCTTTTCTTGCTGCTTACTCCGGACGGGATCCTGAAAAAATTGCTCTTACTCCATTTCCTTCTATATGGGGAATAATGCCAAACTGGAGAATTACATATGATGGTTTATCAAAACTTGGTTTTGTGCAAAAATATCTTCGTTCCATAACCATTAACCATGCTTACCGTTCCTCATTTAATATCGGTACCTACAGTACTAACCTGTTTTATCTGGAGGGTGAAAACGGATTAAACTATATAAGAGATGTACAGAATAATTTCATAGCCAGGAATGAAGTGGCAACAGCAACAATAAATGAGCAGTTTAGCCCATTAATTAATGTAGATTTTAGTTTCAGAAATAGCTTTACTACACGCCTGGAGCTTAAGAAAAACAGAACACTGGCACTAAGCTTATCAAACAATCAGATTACCGAAGTTAGAAGTGATGAATTTACCGTTGGGCTGGGATATCGTTTTGATGAAGTTCAGCTTATTATCCGGATTGGTGGTAGTGAAAGAGAATTAAAAAGTGATTTGAATCTCAGAGCTGATCTGTCTGTTCGTGATAATAAAACAATTATCAGAAAGCTGATTGAAGATGTTGATCAACCAACTACAGGTCAGCGTATTGTGAGCATAAAGACAACGGCTGATTATGTTCTCAGCGACCGGTTTAACCTGAGGCTTTTCTTTGACAGGGTGGTAAATAATCCTTTTGTTGCTTCATCTTATCCAACAGCTAATACCAATTTCGGATTTAGTGTCCGGTTTACGCTAACGCAATAAAGGCTAAGGCTAAGGCTGAGGCTAAGGTGAAGAAATTGAACTTCTGAAATCTCTTATTCTCCTTAGCCTTAGCCTAATACCTATTATTCCTTAAAGTTAAATTCCTATCAGCCAAATAATAATTTACCGGGTTTATTAAGTGAATAATTTTTTTTTGTTTAATTTTGAGAACTTTAAAATATTAATTAATAAAAACGAAAAATATGAAAATTCCTGAGAACTTGAAATATACAAAAGACCATGAATGGATAAGGGTTGAAGAGGATTTTGCTTATATAGGTGTTACAGATTTTGCACAGGGAGAACTGGGAGATGTGGTTTTTGTGGAAATTGAAACAGAAGGTGAAAGTCTTGACAAAGAAGAAGTTTTTGGTACTATTGAAGCTGTTAAAACAGTTTCAGATATGTTTATGCCTGTATCAGGTGAAGTTCTTGAGATAAATCCGAAGATTGAAGACGAGCCCGAGCTGATAAATAAAGATCCATATGGTGAGGGCTGGTTAATTAAGATCTCAATTGCCGATTCTTCAGAGTTGGATGAACTACTGACTCCGGAACAATATAACGACCTGATAAATGCCTGAATAGTTACAACAGCAGGGGAAGGTACTAAAGTGTTTTCTTTACTTCAAATTCAGTGTAAGCTTCAATAGTGTCACCTACTTTTATATCATTAAAGTTCGTTACATTAAGTCCGCATTCCAGACCTGAAACGACCTCTTTTACATCCTCTTTGAATCGTTTCAGTGATCCAAGTTCCCCGGAATACACAACAATGCCATCCCTTATTACTCTGACTTTCGAGTCACGATTGATTTTTCCTTCCTTCACCATACACCCTGCGATTGTTCCTGTTTTAGTAATTTTGAATGTTTCAATGATCTCAAGAGTAGCAACAATCTTTTCTTTTATTTCCGGAGAGAGCATACCTTCCATAGCCGATTTTATTTCCTCAATAGCATCATAAATTACGGAATACAGTCTGATCTCAATTTCCTCTTTTTCAGCCAATTTTCTTGCAGCCATAGATGGACGAACCTGAAATCCGATAATCAGTGCATTTGAAGCTGCGGCAAGCAGGATATCTGATTCTGATATTTGTCCAACCGCTTTATGGATAATATTTACATATATCTCATCAGTAGATAGTTTTATCAGGGAGTCACTTAGAGCTTCAACCGAGCCATCTACATCTCCTTTAATAATAATGTTTAGCTCCTGGAAGTTGCCGATAGCAATTCGCCGTCCAATTTCATCCAGGGTGATATGTTTTTGGGTACGGATATTTTGTTCGCGTTGTAGCTGACCTCTTCTGGTTGCAATATCCCTGGCTTCGCGGGGACTGTTCATTATATTGAAAGTATCTCCGGCTTGTGGAGCTCCGTTCAAACCGAGGATAAGAGCAGGAGAAGCCGGATCGGCTTTCTCAATATTTTTATCTCTTTCGTTGAACATGGCTTTAATATGACCAAAGTAACTTCCTGCAAGCATTATATCACCAACCTCCAGAACTCCGCCTTCTACCAGTATAGTTGCAACATAACCTCTTCCTTTATCGAGAGATGATTCTATAATGGTTCCATTTGCTTTTCTGTCAGGGTTTGCTTTTAGCTCAAGCATTTCTGCTTCAAGCAGAACTTTTTCCAAAAGTTCTTCAATATTAGTCCCATCTTTGGCTGAAATTTCCTGCGATTGATATTTCCCTCCCCAATCTTCAACAAGGAAATTCATATTTGCCAACTCTTCTTTTACTTTTTCTGCATTTGCTGTTGGTTTGTCAATTTTGTTTATTGCAAAAACCATTGGTACACCTGCAGCGTGTGCATGATTAATAGCTTCAACTGTTTGGGGTTTAACACCATCATCGGCAGCTACAACGATAATAGCAATATCAGTAATTTGAGCACCTCTGGCACGCATGGCAGTAAAAGCTTCATGCCCGGGTGTATCAAGGAATGTTATTTTCCGGTTGTCACCGAGATTCACACTATAGGCACCAATATGCTGGGTTATTCCACCTGCTTCTCCTGCAATTACATTGGCTTTTCGGATATGGTCAAGTAATTTGGTTTTTCCATGGTCGACGTGTCCCATAACCGTTACAATAGGAGGACGTGGTTTCATGTCTTCTTCACGATCTGCCTCTTTCATAATTGCTTCCTGAACATCAACACTGATAAACTCAACTTCATAATTGAATTCATTGGCTACAAGAACGATGGTTTCGGCATCAAGTCTCTGATTTATCGAAACCAGAAGTCCGATGCTCATGCATGTTGAAATTATTTCATTACTTTCAACATTTATCATAGAACCCAATTCGCTTACAGATACAAATTCAGTAACTTTAATAGTATTACTTTCCAGCTCTTGCTGTATTTCTTCTGCTTCCTGTTTTTTGGTTTGTGCATCACGCTTTTCCCGTCTGTATTTTGATCCTTTGGATTTCCCTTTTGAAGTAAGTTTGGCAAGTGTTTCTTTAATTTGCTTTTGCACATCTTCTTCATCTACTTCATGATGAAGCTGTTTTGCTTTTCCTTTTGCAGCTTTCGGTTTGCCTCTTTTCTTATCCTGTAAGTCAACTTCATCAGTATATTTTCTAATTCTCTTTCTTTTCTTTTTCTTTTTTGGTTGCTTGTCGGATGAAGCAACAGGCTTTTTCTTTTCCTCTTTGGCAGGAAGATCTATTTTGCCAACAACGGTAAGCCCTGATAATTTCTTGAAATCTGATTTATAAACCTCTTTTTCAATTTCTTCTTCTGCAGGTTTTGTTTCTTTTGTTTCAACATCTGAAACCTGTTCTTCTTCTTTTTCTGGAGTTTCTTTTTTGGGAGGTGTTTCTTCTTTCTTCTTTTCAGGTTCTTTTTCAGGCTCCTTTTCGGGTTTGGTTTTACTTTTTATTGAATCAAGATCAATTTTACCAACAACCTTAATCTCATTCTCTTTTACAGATTTTTTTTCTTCAACCGGTTTTTCTTCAATAACCGGTTCGTCTTCTGTTTTTTCCTCTTTCTTATCAACCGGTTTTTCTATTTTAGAGGCAGTCCCGCTTACGTCAGTGATTAATACTTCTTCAGTAGCTTCAGTTACATCCGGGGATTCAATTTCGTTTTCTGTTTCATCGATTAAGGTATCCTCCTGAGTTGCCTGGAGGTTCCGCATACTTAACTTTTCCGATTCTTTTTTTGCTGTGGAGTCAGAACTGTATTCTATAGCGAGAAATTCATACGCTTTAGGAGAAATTTTTGTATTTGGATTAGTTTCAATAGCAATATCTTTTTTATGCAGGAATTCAATAATTGTGTTGATTCCTACATTAAATTCTCTTGCAGCTTTGCTAAGTCGTATTCCTTTTTTCTCTTGTGTCATTAATATCTTCCTATGTGCATAATATTTATAAGTAATCCGCTAATATATAATATATTAAATGAATCACTCAAATTCTTCATGTAAAATTTTCAAAACATCTTTTATTGTTTCTTCTTCAAGATCAGTTCTTTTAACCAGATCGGCTAAAGATAATTCCAGGACACTTCTAGCTGTATCGCATCCAATTGCCTTTAGTTCATCAAGAACCCAGCTTTCAATTTCATCTGTAAATTCCTCAAGATTAACATCATCTGAATCTTCAGTATCTGTTTCTCTGTATACATCTATCTCGTAA
Organism: Bacteroidota bacterium; assembly: GCA_030611395.1. Classification (GTDB taxonomy): domain Bacteria; phylum Bacteroidota; class Bacteroidia; order Bacteroidales; family VadinHA17; genus JADFUQ01. Next base: position 5,697 of record JAUWPX010000030.1, read on the forward strand.
CCGGTAAGCTGACTGGCAAGCCTGATATTTAATCCGCCTTTACCTATTGCCAGCGAAATTTCTTCGGGTTGCAGGAATACTTCTGCTCGCTTATCTTCATCAAGCATTTTGATTGATTCAACTTTTGCCGGACTGAGTGACCTGGAGATAAACAATTTTGTGTTTGTAGTGTAATTAATAACGTCAATGTTTTCATTCTTTAGTTCTCTTACGATACCATGAATTCTGGAGCCTTTCATTCCAACACATGCCCCTACCGGATCAATTCTTTCATCATAGGACTCAACTGCAACTTTTGCTCTTTCTCCGGGGATCCTTACTATTTTTTTTATGGTTATCAATCCATCGAAAATTTCAGGCACTTCAAGTTCGAACAATCTTTCAAGAAAAACAGGTGATGTACGGGAGACGATAATAAGTGGATTGTTATTTCTCATTTCAACTTTTACAACAACTGCCCGCAGAGTATCTCCTTTCCTGAAAAAGTCTGACGGAATTTGCTCTTCCTTTGGCATTATCAGTTCATTTCCTTCATCATCCAGGATTAGCATCTCTCGTTTCCAGACCTGGTAAACCTCCCCTGTAATAATGTCACCAATCCGGTCTTTGTATTTGTTGTAAACATAATCCTTCTCCAGATCAAGTATTCTGGAGGTCAGGTTTTGTCTTAATGATAAGATGGTCCTCCTGCCAAAATCAATGAGCTTTACTTCATCAGTTACATCTTCTCCAACTACATAATCTTCGTCAATTTTAGTGGCTTCAGAAAGACTTATCTGTAAATATTTGTCCTCAATTTTATCATCTTCAACAACTTCTCTGTTTCTCCAAATCTCAAAGTCGCCTTTGTCTATGTTGATGATAATGTCGAAATTTTCATCTGTACCGAATTGCTTCTGTAAAACACCCCGGAAAACATCTTCCAGGATACTCATCATAGTTGTACGATCAATGTTTTTCAATTCCTTGAATTCGGAAAATGTATCGATTAAATTCATGTTTTCCATTTGTTTTCCTATTTAAAAGCTATTACTGTTTTAGCTGTTGTTATTTGGTTATAATCTATAGAAATATTTTTATGAATAACCTTTTTTTTCTTTTCCTTTTTGACCCGTGTTTCAATGCCAAGTTCAATTCCTTTATCGGTTACCTTATTTAATATCCCTTTATTTTTTAATCCATCCAGGGTTATTACTTCAATTTTGTTACCCATGTTTTTGTAATATTGCTCAATAACCTTAAATGGCATGCCAAGTCCCGGAGAAGAAACTTGTAATTCATAATCTTCCTCATCGCGGTTGAGTTTGGCTTCAATCATTCTGCTTATTAGTACACATTCATCAATAGTAATCCCTTCAGGCTTGTCAAGTAATACTTTAATAGTATTCCCGGAACCTATCGAAAGGGCAACAAAGAAGATATCTTTATCTTCTATCCAGTCTGCTATAATTTTTTTAATCTTTTCTGTATTAATCATAAAAATGATATAAAAATAGGGGACATTCCGTCCCCCATAATACTACTCTTCGCTTTTCAGTGCACAAAGATAATTATTATCATTAAAATAACAAAACAAGAAATACAAAAGGATTTTTGAAATTTTCAATAGTTATAACAATTTTGTAGTGCTATATTTATACCGTATTTGGAACGAAGGAACGAAAGAACGATGGAAGAATGGGGAGAACCAGTAACCACAGTGAAATATGCTCCTTCGTCGCATTTCACGTGGCAAGCCAGTAACCAGTAACTAGTAACTAGTAACCAGTGACCAGTAAGAATAAACATAAAATCATTAATGATCCGGTCTATGGATTTATTAGTATCCCATCAGATCTGATTTATGAATTAGTTGAGCATCCCTATTTTCAGAGATTAAGAAGAATTAAACAACTAGGGTTGACAAATTATGTTTATCCGGGAGCTACGCATACCCGTTTTCAACATGCACTGGGTTCACTACATCTTATGAGTCTTGCAATACAGACTATTCGGGAAAAAGGTCATGAGATTACACAGGAAGAAGCTAAAGCTGTGTCGGCAGCAATACTTTTGCATGATATCGGGCATGGTCCCTTCTCCCATGCGCTTGAATATAGTATTATTGAACATATTACACATGAAGATATTTCAGGTATTTATATGGAATACCTAAATAAACGGTTCAACGGGAAACTGGACATGGCAATTGAAATATTCAAAGGGGATTACAAGAAGAAATTTCTGCATCAACTTGTTTCAGGGCAGATTGATATGGACCGTCTTGATTATCTTCGCAGGGATAGCTTCTTTAGTGGTGTGGTTGAAGGTTCTGTGAGTTTTGACAGAATAATTAAAATGCTGAATGTGACCGGGGGTAATCTGGTGGTTGAAGCCAAAGGCATCTACTCAATAGAGAAATTTCTAATTGCAAGGAGATTCATGTACTGGCAGGTTTACATGCATAAAACTGTTATAGCAGGTGAGCAACTATTGGTTAATATTCTGAAAAGGGCTAAAACTTTGGCTGATGATGGAGTTGAACTGTTTGCAACTCCTTCCCTGAAGTTTTTTTTGTATAATCACGTGAACAGGGAAACTCTTTTTTCTGCAAATCCACGGTTTAATAAAGAAGAAGTTCTTAATCATTTTTCTAACCTTGATGACAATGATATAATATCTTGTGCCAGGGTGTGGGCAGATCATCCCGATTTTACATTGTCATATTTGTGTAAAGGAATAATTAATAGGCAGTTATATAAAATTGAAATTAGTAATAATCCTTTTCCGGAACAGAGGATAGAGGAAATGAGAAAGAGAATAAAATTGCGTTACTCCATTTCTGAAGATGTAATAAATTATTTTGTTTTTACACTTTCAATTAGTGCCAATACCTACAATCCGGAAGAGGAGGAGATAAGAATATTGAACAAATCGGGCCGGTTGAATGATCTGACTGATGTTTCTGAAATGCTGAAAATATCAGCACTGAAAAAAACGGAGAAAAAGTACATTTTATGTTACAAAGAGAAGAAAAGTTGAAAGTTTGCAAAGTTCAACGCTTACTTTTAACTTTATAACTTTATAACTTTCAACTTATAATCTTATAGCAATGGAATTTACAGCAAAAATTATCGCACAGTTTCTGAACGGAAAAATTGAAGGAAATCCTGATGTTTCAGTAAATAATGTTTCGGGAATTGAAAAAGGGAAAGAAGGCACAATAGCATTTCTTGCTAATCCAAAATATGCTAAATATTTATATACAACTAAAGCATCTATTGTGTTGATTAATAAAGATTTCAACGTTGAGAAAAATGTGAATTGTACATTAATAAGAGTCGAAGATGCCTACCAGTCACTTGCCTCATTGCTGGAATTGTACGAGCAACAGAAACCTGTAAAAAAGGGCATACACGAAATGGCAGTAATTGAGAAATCGGCAACTATTGGGAAGAATGTTTATATAGGACCATTTGCCTATATTGGCGAAAATGCTGTTGTAAAAGATGATGTTAAAATATATCCGCATGTTTATCTGGGTGATCAGGCTACCGTTGGAAATGGAACGGTTATTTATCCGGGAGTAAAGATATACAATGATTGTATGATTGGAGCAGGATGCATAATTCATGCCGGGACAATTATCGGATCTGATGGTTTTGGGTTTGCTCCGAAATCCAGCAAGGATTATAAGAAAATTCCACAGGTGGGTAATGTGATTCTGGAAGATGATGTTGAAATTGGTGCAAATTGTTCAATTGACAGGGCAACAATGGGTTCGACAATTATAAGGAAAGGCGTTAAGCTTGATAATTTAATACAAATAGCCCATAATGTAGAAATTGGTGAAAACACCGTAATGGCGGCTCAGACAGGAATTTCAGGATCAACAAAACTGGGAAGTGAATGTATGATTGGTGGACAGGTTGGGTTTATTGGTCATATTTCTATTGCTGACGGTGTGAAAATTGGTGCTCAGGCAGGACTGCTTGCTAGTGTTAAGGATAAAGGGAAAGTGTTACTGGGCTCCCCCGCATTCGG
>JAUWPX010000020.1 GCA_030611395.1 Bacteroidota bacterium
ATCAGGCAATATATGAAAGCGGAAGTTGAGTATGTTTTGAGCAAAATTAAAAAGGAAGATAAAGTTTTGGATTTGATGAATCGAGTATTTTTTGTGAGATTACAATCTAAAATTAAATATGAATATTCTGTGTTTATTTATTAACGGCAGTAAATAAATCATGTACTTTTTGATGTTTTAAATATAAGTATTTTTCAACAGGCATTTCATTATATAGTTTATTATTAAGATTTTTTATAACTTTACTGTGTTATTTAAAACACTACAAAAATGAAAAAATTAATTTTCTTACTCACAGTATTTTTATTTCAGACATCAGTCTATTCATACACATGGAATAGCTTTTGTCCCGACAGTATCCATGCTACAAACATTTGTTTTGGGATTGGCTCAAGTAAAGGAGTAATTTGTACTCCGAATGGAATGTATCTTCATGATGATAATAACCAGATTTGGAATTATTTCACTTACGGCGGATTACCCGTTTGGGAAGCAGTTCAGTTTAATGCAACACAAATCCTGGTTGTTATGGGCAACGGAAGCTATTCAGATGGCATCTATACCTTTGACTTGTTAACCTTCCAGTTCAGCGTTGTTCACTGGTGTGCGAACCCGAACTTTATTAAATACGATTTTCCGTCAGTAACTTATTATGTTGGCTGTCAGTTCGGTGGTTTGCTGAAGTCAACCGACGGCTTAACATGGACAGATGTACCTTACTTTACCGATAAAACCTGCACTTGTATGGAGTTTTACGAAAATCATTTTGTAATTTCCGAAGTTAGTAATGTTTTCAATACCTACTGGTCGGATGATAGTGGTAATACATGGAACCAAACTGCCGGCGGAATTCCTATAATAACGGATATGGAATTTACTAACCAAGGAATACTTTACGGTATTTTCCCTGATTATTCCAATTCCTCCGGACTATACGGTTCTGATAATTACGGTGCAAACTGGAATTTGGAATTTTATGCTAATAATATGAGCGCTGTAGGTTTTGATGCTTTAAATAATATATTTGTCGGATGGGAAGCTTCGTTTGGAAGCTACGAAGGAATAGCTATCTATGACCCTCAGTCTCCCCCACCCGGACTTACTTTTCTTAATACAAATCTGCCATGTATTAATATCAATAAAATAAAACTCAATCCAACCTGGAGTAGTATCGCAATTTTCTGTTGTACTGACAGCGGTGTATATTTTTCCAATGATTACCTTACAGGCATAAATCAAAATAAAAAAAATAAATACTCTGTTTCTGTTTTCCCTAATCCATTAAAGAATTACACAAATATTAATTTTACCTTCCCTTGTCAAGATGATGACAATATATCTATATTTATTTTTAATAATCAGGGAATAAAGATTGATGAGATTCGTGTAAATAATAATTTATCGGGAAAATATAATGTGAGATGGGAGCCTGGCAATTTACCGGCAGGAATCTATAATTGTTTTATTGGCAATAAGCATAATATGATTTCTCAGAAGTTGGTAGTGTATTAGGGTCTTATAAAGGGCTCTATAGAATATCGGGATTACAGTTTAACTGTCAGGTCGTAATCCGTAATTGTGTTTATTTCTTCTTTTTTATTGAAGACAACTTCTTGTGCATGGCATTAGCAGCTATTCTTCCAGCGCCCATTGCCAGGATAACGGTTGCGGAACCTGTTACTATATCACCGCCGGCATAAACAAATTCTTTAGAAGTTTCATTGGTTTTCTCATTTACATCAATATATCCTCTTTTGTTTCTTTTAATATCTGGAGATGACTGGAAAATAATTGGGTTTGGACCATTGCCGATAGCAACAATAGCCATATCGCATTCTAAAGTAAAATTGGAATCTTTAATAGGTACCGGTCTTCTTCTGCCTGAAGCATCAGGCTCGCCTAATTCCATTTTAATACATTCCATTGCTTTGATTGTATTAAAATCGGTACCAATATATTTAACAGGGCTTGTTAATAATTTGAATTTTATTCCTTCTTCTTCGGCATGATGAACTTCTTCGGCGCGTGCAGGTAATTCATGTCGCGACCTGCGGTAAACAATGGTTACTTCAGTTGCTCCTGTTCTGATAGCTGTTCTGGCACAATCCATTGCTACATTACCTCCACCGATAACTGCAACTTTATTTCCTTTTGGCATTGGGGTGTCGTATTCAGGAAATCTATATGCTTTCATCAAATTCATCCGTGTAAGATATTCATTTGCAGAAAAAACATTTCCAAGATTTTCACCTTCAATACCCATAAACCAGGGCAGTCCTGCACCAACACCAATGTAAACGGCATCAAAATGTTCAAGCAACTCATCAATAGTAATAATATTACCGATAATATGATTCAATTCAACTCTGCAACCCATTTTTTTCAGATAGTCAATTTCAAACTGAACAATTGATTTTGGCAACCTGAATTCGGGAATTCCATAAGTTAAAACTCCTCCTGCTTCATGAAGAGCTTCATAAACAGTAACCGAATAACCTAATTGCCGCATGTCGGCAGCGACAGTTAATCCTCCTGGGCCAGAACCAATAACTGCTATTTTCTTACCGGTATCATTCTTAATAACCGGAACTTCTACCATGTCCATTTTTCTCTCATAATCGGCTGCAAACCTTTCCAGTCTGCCGATAGAAACTGGCTCATCCCTTATTCCAAGTATACATTTTGCTTCACACTGGCTTTCCTGCGGGCAAACACGTCCGCACAATGCGGGAAGAATATTGCGTTCTTTTATCTTTTTTGCAGCTTCATTAAATTTTTCTTCTGCTATCAATGCAATAAATGAAGGAATATCAATATTAACCGGACAACCTTCAACACATTTTGGATTTTTGCATTGTAAACACCTGCCGGCTTCAAGAAGAGCCAACTCGGATGTATAGCCAAAAGGTACTTCCTGAAAATTATCAACTCTAAGTTTTTGGTCCTGTTCAGGCATTGCCTGACGTGGTATCTTTAATTTTATTTTTTTCTCATCTTCTTTGCTAATCCCGTGCCATTCACAACCGTGCTTCAGACAAAAATAAAAGGGTATTAATTTGGCATAAGCCGAAATAATAGTTTCCCCAACTTTTGAGCCGCATTCTTTACATTTAACTTTGTGATTGACAATACTTTTTTTACAACTCGGGCAAAGCAAGTCATCCAATATTTCACCATCTTTTATCGGAACGGATGCTTTTATATCAAAAACATCAAGAAATGGACTTAACTTTAATACTATATCTTCTTTCTTATATATAGCATTAAAAATCAATGATTTTTCATGCTTTCTTTCAACATTAAAAGTATTCTTGCAATGCGGACAATAGAAACTTAGATAAGTTTTATATTTGAGATATCTTACATCTTGTTCAAGCATATCTTATGTGTTTTTTATAATTAGGTTTTAAAAGTTATTAATAATTAAGTTCCAAAACACAAGCACCAAATAACAAATAAATCTCAATTATTAAAATTCCAATAACCTCTAACTTTTTTAGTAAATTGAAACGTTCGTTCTTCAAAATCATAAATTTTTTGTTTTGAATTTGTATTTTTGATCATTGTAATTTATTTGTATTTTGTTATTTGGTGCTTGTAATTTATTTCGTTATAATTTTACATCAAATTTATTAACATTTTTTACAAGCTAAATAGTTACGATTTATTTATAAAATAATATATCATTTACCTGATGGAATATAATAATGAATCTTTTTCGTCTTTTAAATACAATGAATTCCTTTTTTCAAGTTCATCAAAATCAACTTTATGCCCATCAAAATCAGGACCATCAACACAACAGAATTTAGTTTCACCGCCTACTTTCACCCTGCAACCACCACACATTCCAGTACCGTCAATCATAATTGGGTTGAGGCTCACCATAGTAAGTATTTTATATTTTTTAGTAAGCTTGCACACATTTTTCATCATAACAATCGGACCGATAGCATAAACTAATTTTATATCATATCTTTCATCAAGATATTTTCCCAGGGGTATTGTAACAAATCCCCGCTCGCCATAACTTCCGTCATCGGTAGTAACAACAAGTTCATCACAAATTGAAATCATCTCATTTTCCATGATGAGCATTTCTTTTTCCTGAGCACCAATAATACCGATAACGTAATTTCCGGCTTCTTTAAATGCTTTGGCAACGTGATGAAGAATAGCAACACCTGTTCCACCGCCAACCATAACAACTGTTCCTGTTTTTTCAATTTCGGCAGGTTTTCCAAGCGGACCAACAACATCAAGAATAACATCGCCTTCGTTTAATGTACGCATTAAAGCTGTGGTTTTTCCTACAACCTGAAAAATTATTGTAATTATCCCGGCAAATTCATCTTTATCAGCCACAGTAAGTGGAATCCGTTCGCCTGTTTCATTAACTCTTAAAATAATGAATTGTCCGGCTTTTATTTTTTTAGCAATTTTGGGAGCATCAATATCAAAACGAATAATCGTTCCCTTTGCCATCTCCTCTTTTCTTACAATTTGAAACATACTTTATCTTAATTTCTATTTTTTTATTTATAGTATTAATTATAGTCTGTCTATAAACTAAGCATTTAGAATTTTCTAAAAAATCACAAAAAACAAGCACCAAAATACAAATAAATCTCAATAACTCAAATCACAATAATCAAAGCTGTTTCTGTCATTTGGTAATTGATATTTGGATATTATTTGTTTTTTGTTATTTGGTGCTTTAATTCAAAATTTGTTTGACTTTATTGACAGCCTCTAATCAGTTATCTTTACTTTTTCGTCTCATATTTCTTCTGAAAAAATACATAACAAATGAGACCAAAGCCATTAAGAAAAACAGCATACCTGAAGAAAGACCTGAGTTGCCGGTACTATGGATACCCGATATCACACAAAGGATAGCAACTGTGAGCCATGCTAATTCTAAGATTCTTAGCTTTTTCTTATTCATGGTCTAAATAAAAAGTGCCCCTGGGTTTCATTATTTTCCAATTCGTGAAATTTTCATTTGCTTCCATACCCTCGCCATAAATAATTTCATTAGTTGTAGTGATTGAAACAAATTTAGAAGTATAGATCAATTTTTTATTTTCATCCCAGAATAATTGTTCAGTATTCAAAATTTCGTCATTAGCATTAATAACAACTACACTGTCCTTTGCTTCCCAGAGTTGGTCTGCTTTATGGTAGATTGCGTATTTGGCTGATAACTGTGATTCAACCATTTCGTTTTTATCATAGAAAAAAACCTCCAGCCCTTTAGGGAATTCCAGATACGAATCCTCTTCCTGATTATATGTTTCTACAAGCTTTGATTTTACTATCAGTTGTATTTTTGCCGAATCGGTATAAATGGTTTCAAGATTAACAATAGTTTGTGAAGGCCAGTTATCGATATTGGTAAGCGAACTAATAACTTCAATATCGTTCTTACATGACATAAGCATTGCAACGGCAAATGCAATGCTCATGATTAAAGATCTCTTCGGGAAAATATCCCAAACATCCATGTGTTTCTTATCTTGTTCTGATAATAGTTGTTTCATTGATCCAGCAACCTACTGTATAACGATCGCCTGCTTTCAATCCATGGAAAAATATGGTTTCGGTATCAGGGAAATGTTGTGAATATGCATTTATACTTTTGTTTGCCATATCAGCAAGTTCATTATCAATCTGCTTAGCTTTCGCGAAATTATCAACAGCAATCCAGTAAAGTGCTTTCTTAGCAATGTCGTCATCACCACAAGGTTCACTATCGGCGTATATTGCACCAATAAGCAGGTATGGATGTCCTGACTCAGGATCCAGTTCAGCTGCTTTTCTTGCATAGGTTCTGGAAAGAGAATTGTTTCCTAATTTATTATAAGTTATATCGCCAAGCTTCATATAGTATCTTGCTTTATCTTTTGACTCAGTTTCAAGTTCAATGGCTTGCATATATAGTACAGAAGCTTTTTCATAATTAGCCCGGTCAATATTCATTTCAGCAAGAAAGTAAGATGATTTGGCGCTGGGATCGATTTTTTGAAGTGATGTGCTGGCATGAAAATAAAGATCAGAATCTTTACAATCAGTACCGGCAAGAAAAATAATTATTTTAGTCAGAAGTTCTTTATCTTCCGGGGTCTGATCATATTTTGGTTGAAAAAGTTTTATTAACGCTTCACAGGTTGCTGCTCCACTTTTCGAGAAAATCTGATCAAGACTTTCCTTCAGTCTCTGAAAATTAGCGCTTTCCGGCTTTATACTTAATTTATATTCCGCAATCTGGCTTGCTGTTGCATAATTTTGAATCATTATATCCTGTGATAATTCACCGGCTTTGAATAAAGTTCCGGAAGCAGTCATAAACAAGGCAAGTACTGCATCTTCAGACTTGTTCTTTTGCATATCAACAGATTGCTTAATATAATCATACCCCGCTTTGATATCTTTAACAGTGCTTTTTCTCATCGAAAGCCAGTCAATCCCTTTTCGTCCTAATACTTTCCCTTCTTGTTTGAAATATTTTATTCTTTGGTCATAAATCAACATCATAGTGTCCAGGTAAGCAAATTTTTGCTCTTCATTATCAGCTTTCTCAGCAAGCAATTCATACATATTAACACCATGAATATACATGTTAAAATTAGCTGTTGGACATTCAGCAAAAATTATTCGCCAGTAAGGCAAAGCATCATCATAGCTTTTTTGACGATAGTATTCAACATAAAGAGATAGATTTCTAACACATCTTATACTGTCATCTCCTTTGCCATACTTAGATCCATCATCAACACCCTTTTGTCCAAAGGCAGAGATTGATCCGGTTAGAATTAAAATAGTTAACAGAAACTTTGTGGCTGTTGCTTTCATTTCTTAAAAATTCATTAATCAAATTTTTGTTTTTTAAACCAAAAATCATACAAAGTTAAACTAAAACTTAAAATACCATATTTTTCTTTAATCAAATTATTATCAAGTGTTCCTCTTTGTCCAAATTCAAAAGCAATATTAAATATTGATCTTGAACCTCTAAGTGGTAATCCTAATCCAAAACTTATGCCAAAGTCAGTTAATTGCTCTCCGTTTAGCTGAAGATAAGAATCAGAGTAATGCCCGCCAATACGATAATGTATAGAATTCAGGTAGTTACGCAAATCACGACTGTTTGGCACAAATTCAATTCCGCCACGCAAAGTATTGGTATTCTTAAGAGAATCGGATTTCCCGAAGAACCTTGCATCAGACCAGTCTTGTGAGTAATAATCAGCGCCGATCATCAACTTGTCACCCTTTTTGATGGTAAAACCGGCACCAATTTTCCCCGGAAGGAAAATATGCCCGTTATTATCAGTATAATTCAGGACAGTGTCAGTATAAATACCGGGATCGACCGAATAAACAATGTTCTCCTGTAATACCTCATGTTCGGCTGATAGTTTGGTATTACTACTAAAAATTGCCCCCACAGTTAATTCCAAATCGTGTTTAAAATTTGCTGTGTATTGTAAACCCCAATCAAATTTAATATCACCTATTATTGTTTTGTCACTGTATTTTGAGTTATAAAAATCATGCCGGTCAACAAATGACAGTGTTCTTATGCGCTCTAGTGAACCGAAAAGATATGAAAAATTGAACCCCAAAGAGATGTTTTTATTCAATTGTACTGCATTACCAATAAAGAACTGATTGATTCCTCCTTCGCCAATATACCTGCAATCCAAATCTCCGGTAGCCGGATTATATAATAAATCTCCCTCTCTTATAGTACTAATGATGTTATAATTCCGGTTACTGTATGGAATAATTCCTATACTTGTTCCTATCCTTTTGGTTATTGGAAAGGCAATAGCCAGATGGTTAAAATTTATATCACCAAACTTATCGGTCAGATTCCCTGAACTAAGCTCGGTGCCTTTTCCAATAACCCCGAATTCAAAAAGGAATGACATTGTATCCCTGGCACTCAGTGAAGCAGGATTTGCTATTACAATTGCATTCGGATCTCTCAATCCAAATGACATCCCGCCAAGTGCCCTGTTTCTCCCAAAACTGTGATGTACAATGTCTCCAATTCCAAAACGGGAATATGGTGAATTGTTTTCAGTTTGACCTGCCGCAAGGTTCGGCAGGAAAAGAATTATAAAAAACAGATATTGTATTTTTCTTAACATTGAATTTTCTGATATGAGTCCACAAAGATGTCACTTTTTAATTCTTTTTCAAAAAAATAGGGTAAATAGAATACAGATGACACGGATTTAACGGATTTACACTGATTTTTATCCGTGATTATCAGTAGTATCAGCCTGCCCCGTAGCGAAGCGTATCGGGGTGTCATCCCTGCCCGTCCGGTCAGGCGGGCGTGTTCTATTCATTAATCTGTTCCAACAGATTTATTGCCTGACGGATATTATTCACCCGTAACATTGTAAGTGTCAGTTTATCAGTCCTTTCTTTCATAATAAACTGCTGTGGGTTATTCTGGACAAATTGTAAGATATGTATGAATAGAGATGATTTGAAATACTGGGATTCCGGATCGGAGATAAAGTGGATCACCATCTTTTTATTCTGAAGGAATATCTTTTCAAAACCAAGTATTTCAGCCAGCCATCTTAGTCTTACAATGTTTAGCAGTTCAACAGCAGGTTCAGGCAGTGGGCCAAACCTGTCCTTCAGTTTGCTTTCAAACTGCTCCAGATTCTGTTCAGTACTAATATTATTCAATTCACGGTATAACCTGATCCTCTCTGCAATGTTCGGGATATAGTCATCAGGATACATGATCTCCAGGTCGGTATCTATATGGCAGTCTTTAACGAATTTTTTCTTTTTTGTCTCTGTAACTTTTCCGCTTTCCTGCTTCTTTTCTTCTTCAAACAGGTTTTTAAAATCGGTTTCTTTCAATTCATTAACCGCTTCATCAAGTATCCGGTGATATGTTTCAAACCCGATATCGGCAATAAAACCACTCTGTTCCGCTCCCAGCAGATTTCCCGCTCCGCGGATATCCAGATCCTGCATGGCAATATTAAAACCGCTGCCAAGCTCCGAGAATTCTTCAATTGCTTTTAATCGCCGGCGTGCCTCAGGAGTAACAACTGAGAGGGGAGGGGCAAGCAGGTAACAAAATGCTTTTTTATTAGATCGTCCAACCCGTCCGCGCAATTGATGCAGGTCGCTTAACCCGAAATTATTTGCATTATTAATAAAAATGGTATTGGCGTTTGGTATATCCAGCCCTGACTCAATAATGGTAGTTGCTATTAAAACATCGTAATCTCCATGGATAAAATCAAGCATGACGTTTTCCAGTTGCCTTCCTTCCATTTGTCCGTGAACAATCGCGGTTTTTACTTTGGGACAAATGCGATTGATCATGGCTTCAATCTTCGTAATATTTTGCACCCTGTTATGGATAAAAAACACCTGTCCGTTACGGCTTATTTCGTAATTGATCCCCTCTTTAATTATCTCTTCATTAAAACCATGTAGTTCTGTGATAATGGGATGCCTGTTTGGTGGTGCTGTGTTGATGATGGAGAGGTCACGTGCTCCCATTAATGAGAATTGTAAGGTTCGCGGGATAGGAGTGGCAGTTAAGGTAAGAGTATCAACATTTGTTTTAAGGTTTTTAAGCTTTTCCTTAATTGCCACACCGAATTTTTGCTCTTCATCAATTATCAGTAATCCAAGGTCTTTGAATTTTATATTCCTGCTTACCAGCTTATGTGTACCGATAATAATATCAGGTTTCCCTTCAGGCAGTTCGCTGATAATACGCTTTTGCTCAGATGGCTTTTTAAGACGCGTGAGGTACTCGATAGTGCATGGGAAGTTTTTGAGTCTGTCGGTGAATGTTTGGTAATGCTGGAGAGCTAAAATGGTGGTTGGGACGAGGATAGCAACCTGCTTGCTGTCAGCCACTGCTTTAAAAGCAGCACGGATAGCAATTTCTGTTTTGCCAAATCCCACATCACCGCATATCAGCCTGTCCATGGGTACAGTATGTTCCATACCATTCTTGGTAGCCGTTGTCGCTTCTTCCTGATCAGGGGTATCTTCATAGATAAACGATGCTTCCAGCTCTTTCTGCAGGTAAGAATCGGGTGAAAATGCAAATCCTTTTTCCTGTTTTCTCTGAGCATACAGGGCAATAAGATCTTTGGCAATATCCTTAACTTTTTTCTTTGTTCGTTGTTTTAATTTTTGCCACGCTCCCGTGCCTAATTTATAGATCTTAGGAGGTTTATCATCTTTCCCTCTGTACTTTGAAATACGATGCAAGGCGTGGATCTTTACATATAAAATATCATTGTCTTTAAAAACCAGCTTCAGTGCTTCCTGGGTTTTGCCATTTACCTCAACCTTTTCCAGTCCGCCGAAACGGGCAATACCATGATCAATGTGTACAACGTAATCACCGGGTTTCAGTCCTGTTAGTTCTCGTACGGTAAGCGCTTCACTACGGGTGAAGTTTCCTTTAAGGCGGAATTTATGATAGCGTTCAAATATCTGGTGATCGGTATAAGCACAAATTCTAAGATCATTATCAATAAATCCTTCATGCAATACCATAAGCAGAGGACTAAAATGCCTGTTACTGTTCATGTCAGCAAAGATGGCTTCAAGGCGGTCTATCTGTTTCCGGCTGCCGGAGAGAATAATATTCCGGTATCCTTCTTCCGTTTTTTCGGAAAGGTTGCGGGAAAGGATCTCGAAATTCTTGTTGAATACCGGTTGGGAAGAGGTTTGAAAGTGCAGTTCGTTTTCAGGAGGAAAGCTGAAATAATGCCCGAATTCAATTACGGTAAAATCATTGCATTCTTCATATAAATGATTTCCCGTAATTAATTTTCCGGCAATCTCATTGTTGAAATTATCTTTTTCGGAAACCTGTTTAAAAAGATCATTCATTTTTTCCCTGGCATAATTCATATCCTG
>JAUWPX010000342.1 GCA_030611395.1 Bacteroidota bacterium
TTTTTAATTGGTTAATGTTGGATCAAATGTATTATATATATTAATACAAAACAAATTATTTGTAACTTTTTTTACAAAATATTTGTTTTATTCATTTATTTGTTTTAATATTGTACTGTCTAATAATTAATACATACATGTTATGAGAACACACACAACTCGCATTCAGTTACTTATAATGAAAGCTACGACCATTGCTTTGATTATTGCAGGGACATTTGTTTTCTGTGTACTTTAATTGGTGTTAAGAAGATCGGGGCTGATGGTCCTGATCTTCTTATTTTGTTTAAATTTACCATAACAAAAAACTTAGATCAAATGGCAAAGCAAAAAGTAGACCCCGTAAAACAATATTTTGACAAAATGAGGGATAGACTTGATGATGCAAAGTCAATAGGAGAACTTATTGTAATAATCTCAAAAATGCCGGCCCTGCCAAGAAACCTGCCTAACACGAACCTGTTCCAACATATATTTAAAACCGAATATGATAATGATCTTGAAAAATGCAGGGAACATGCAATAAATGTAATTAACGGAATGCAATATAAAATGTATAACTAAAACCCCCTAAAACCATGACAAATGCACAGTTAAAACAGAAAGTACAAAAAATGTTCGATGAAATTGACATACAAAAGTGTGTTGATAAAATCATTGATTCAGAATGTATTGATATTAATAACTGGGATGATGATTTTCGCTTACCTAAAATAGTGCTATCAGTATCACTGAAAGAGCTGGCATTCCAATATGAACCAGTAGATAAGTCAGACAAGAACGAAGTATCAAATATCAGATTATTTATCTAAATACCAATATTCACCACAAACACTTAAAAAATCATGGCACTAACAGTTCACATTCACAAGTACTCACCAGTATCTATCGTGGTACTGGGTAGTACTAAACCCATCAAAAAAAGTCTAAAAGACATTGGTGGCTCGTTCAATCCACGCTTAACCCACCCAAAAACTCAACTCAGAGTGCCTGGCTGGGTGTTCAGCTCCAAAAGAGAGCAATTAATCAGGGATGTATGCCAAACCGGTGTAAGGGATAAGATCATTAACAGGGTTGAATCTCACATGCCTATTTTACAAAACCAATAATATTTAAAACTATGAAAACCAAAAAAAAACCAAATTGGAATCATTTTATTCTACACCTTGATAAAGGACTTGTTTCTGAAATTCTTGGTCCCTTTATCCGGAGAGAAAGAAAAAAGAAAATGAAAGAGCTTGAATCCAAGTATAATGGAATATATCATTATTTTATACTCTTATCTATACAGGGACATATACAAATCCTGCAGGCAGATGAGATTTGCTGGACTGAAAAACAATAAAGCCATGTGTAAAAAAAGGATGTATTCAGATTATTACGAGCAGACTTTTACTCGGGACCAGGTAGAAACAGCTTTAGAGCTCTATATTAAATGGTGTGAAGAAAACGATATCACGCCTGAAGTAGATAATATTAATGATGTTTCAAACACCAGTGTCCTGAATCATGTATTATACCATGCAGAATTTCAGGGATACGTAATCACTTAAAAGTAAAGTTATGCCTTATCAAAGCAAATTCTTTACAACAGAACAAATGTCGGGATCGGGTCAGCTCAATTTGATTGACCTGATTGAACGTACGCAGGAAACCACTACTAAAACCAAACAAAATGGAACTAAAAAAAGCAAACGATCTAAAAAAAATCTTAGAGCGTAAGAAAACATTTGATGTTCGTAAGGTTAGGGGATTATTACCTAAGCAGGATTGGAATATAATTATTTATGAAATCAATCAGAAAGGGGAAAAGAAGCTCGTGCTTTTGCATATTGAATTTATGTTAGCATTTAAAGTAATCGCTGAATGTGGATTATTTATTGAAGCTGAGGGAAGCATACCTTATTATAGATTATATTAACGAAAACAAAAACAAATCATGGTAGAAGATGTTAAGTACACCGAAGAAACCTATTATATCGGACGTAACGGAAAAGGTAAACAAATAGGATTAGGATTTACCCACAATGGTAGTTGTTTACTATTGGAACCTATTAACTCTAAAAATCATTTGGTAAATTGTCAAATAAATATTCCTTATAATGATATGGTAGCTGTAATCGAAACATTACAAGTAGCCTACCTCAGTCAAAAATGAAGATATGAGAATAAAAACAAAAGAAATGATTTGGGGGGACCTTCTCGCAGGGGCTGGTGGAGTTACCACCGGTGCACTGGCTGTTAAAGGTATATTGGTTGCCTGGGCATTGAATCACTCTAAGGAAGCCATATTCACCCATCAGGTTAATCACCCCAATACAGAACACTTCCACGCCAACCTCAACGAAATGGACGTAACTAAATTATGCCGGGTTGATGGATTATTTGCAGGTTTGGAGTGTACTAATTTTAGCAATGCTAAAGGAGGATTATCAAGGGATGCCGACAGCAGAATGCTTGCATACGAACTGACAAGA
>JAUWPX010000306.1 GCA_030611395.1 Bacteroidota bacterium
TGTTTGCAGGTACTTAATCCTGCATCAGTTCTTCAAATATATTTACGCTAGTAGTTGCTACAACCGGGATACCACGGATTCTTAACTACAAATTATTCCGGCATTTTTCGTTATCAGACCTTAATAAAGTACTCAGAATCCCTTCGGATTCCTCATCTCCTGTTTTACTGGTAAAATTAATCTTTAACCTTGTTAAATCGCAGGGCTTTGATCATCCAGTTAGGCAGTGCCTTTTCAGGATGGCGATTACTTAAGTTCAGGTACCAGCCAAGTTTTTTAATGATTGGGATTTTATGTGTTTCAACAAATTCAATTAATGTTCCGTCAGGATCTTCAACATATGCAAAATGTCCGCTTGCTTCACCCATATCAAAAACGCTGCTTTCATGATCTGTTTCACTATCAACTTTAAAAGGAAACCCAACTTGCTGACACATTTTTTTCATCTCGCGCATTCCTCTTATATCATAGCAAAGATGTATAAAGCCAAGGTCGCCCCATAGCCGGCCCTGGAAAATTTTTCTCGGCTTCCGGTTTGTTGATTCTATCAATTCGATATAGCTGGTACCAAACATTCTGCTAAAAGCACCCATCCGTTTTTTACTGTGATATAACAACACACGGCGAACCTTCTGGTCACCACCATTTATATCTGCAAAATCATTAAATACCCCTGTTTCATCATAAATTACCTGATCGTAACCGAGAATATTAGAATAAAATTTCTTAGCAAGAGCCATATTAGAAGTGCCTATCATTACACCATAAGCAGCACCTGTAAGCTTCTTTTCTTTTCTAAACCAGCTGTCTCCATTTACTACCTGGAACAGATTCCCATAAGGATCTTTAATAAAGAAATATTTTTCACCCCGTGGATCTTGTTGTACATCACCAGGAAGATTAAGATTACGCAATTTAAATTGCTTAAAGGTGTTTTCTACATCTTTGGTTTTTATTTTAACTGCAAAGATACCCAGGTCACCGAGACAAATATCAAATTCAGGCGCTTCAGGAACCCTGTCGGTATATTGCCATATCTCAAATCCGCCGCCGCCCTGAAGATTAAGAACTAAAGCTGCATGCCGATATCGTGCTTTTCCGCCTGTATATATTTTCATCAGACCGGCTTGTGCTTTTTCTTCAAAAACCCTTACATCCATTCCGAAATTTTCCCTGTACCATTTCCATGCTTCTTTAAGATTGGAAACTCCAATACCGACTTGCTGTATCCCGCAAATAACTACATCGCTCATAATAGAAACAATTTCATCAAAGCTAATAACTTATTTCTAAATTCCATCAGGTTGGACTAACACGGGTTACTATTTTCCAGAAAATACACGGAAAAAAACGCTTCAAATGCACCATGATAAGATCCTTGCCTCCAACTAAAACCTCTTTTTTCTTTTTACGAATGGATTTTAGAATAATTTTTGCAGCTACTTCAGATGAAAGACCACTAGCTTGCCAGGTATCCCTTTTACCCCAACGCTTACCATCCCCTGTTAGTGCATTGTCTGATATGGCTGTATTAACCCTGCCGGGTATAATAATAGTAATTGAAATATTCTTCCCGTGAAGTTCAGCCTGTAAAGTTTCAAAATATCCGTGCAAGGCATGTTTTGAAGCGGAATAGGCAGACCTCATTGGAAAACCGAATTTCCCAACAATACTGCTTGTAACCGCTATATGTCCGTATCCTTGTGTTTTCATATAGGGTAAAACAGCTTTGGTTAGCGCTACTGTACCGAAGAAATTTATTTCAAAAATTCTCCTGATTGTTTCAAGAGAAATATCTTCATCTGATGATCGCTGGCTTACCCCTGCAACATGGAGTAAAATGTCGATCTTTTTATGGGTTTGAATAATTTTTTCTGTCAGTTCCTGATAGTTATCCTGTTGTTCCATATCCAGTACCTGAATAAAACAGGAGTTTTCTTTCTCACCACAGTTTTTTTTAACCTGTTGAAGCTTATTTTCATTACGGGATGAAGCTATTACTGTTGCTCCCTGCGCAACAAGATCATATACCAGGGCTTCGCCAATACCCGAAGAAGCACCGGTAATCCAGACTGTTTTTTTTGAAAAAGGCATATTAATGAACTTATAAATCTTGCGAAAATTACATAAAATCGAATCATCTAAATTAGTTGAATTGATATAAATTCTAAACAATAAACTATAATTTTTGTTTTTTTTTATTTAATTAGAGGTTTTAAAAACATAATAAGTATCAATAATTACCTATATAATACTCCTCTAATACTCCTCCAATCAAATTATCTTTTGATTTTTGATTTTCTATTTTTTAAATAAATCATTTAGTTATGAGTCAGAAGTTAATTATCATGATCGTGTTTTTTGTGATTGCTCCTGTAATAATATTATATCTGGAAACCCAGTTTTCCATTATGAAAAAGGTTGGGGCTGTACTGATTTGTTATGCAATAGGATTAATTCTTGGGAATATTGACATTTTACCCGAGGGTGCGGATAAATATCAAGACCTGATGACAAATCTTACGATCCCAATTGCCCTGCCTCTTATTTTGTTCTCAATGGATGTGAAGAAATGGTTCAGAATGGCAGGATCAGCTATGACCTCACTGGCAATTGGCCTGTTTACGGTGATTGTTATGATCTTTGCCGGTTACTTCATTTTCAAGGGGAGTATTGATGATATTTGGAAAGTGTCAGGTATGCTGGTTGGAATTTATACCGGTGGCACTCCTAACCTTGCAGCTATGAAAACTGCCCTGGATGTAGATCAGGAACTCTATATCATGACGCATACATATGAACTTTCCCTTGGAGCATTGTACCTGGTTTTTATTCTTTCTGTCGGACAAAGGGTTTTTCTTAAAATTCTTCCGCCTTTTAAAA
>JAUWPX010000009.1 GCA_030611395.1 Bacteroidota bacterium
GCAGCGCTGGCTCCTGTGCTGATGCTGTTGATTTTATGCTCCTTACAAGTAAACCTGATACGACCTCACAACAATGAGCAAATGCAGAGATCTGTATCAGTGATGGTAGTTATACTATTATTGGATCAACTTCATCAAATGGAACAATACTCTGGACAACCAGCGGTGACGGTAGTTTTGATAATGCTAGCAATGACAATCCTACCTATACAACAGGCACTGAGACCGGTAGCGTAACACTTACCAAGACTGTAAGCAGTCCCGGATCATGTGCTGATGCAATTGATTTTATGGTACTGACCCTTAATCCGGAACCAACATCAGATGCCGGACTGGATGAAGAGATCTGTATCAGTGACAGTAGCCACAGCATTACAGGATCAACATCATCCAATGGCACCATCCTATGGACCAGCAGCGGAGATGGTAGTTTTGATGCTACTGCAACTGATAATCCTGCTTATACCACAGGCAGCGAGATGGGATCAGTAACTCTTACCAAGACGGTAAGCAGCGCTGGCTCATGTGCCGATGCAGTTGATTTTATGATCCTTACCCTAACTCCGGGACTAATATCAGATGCCGGAAACGGGGGTGATGAATGTGACCTTGACTTTGTATTGAGTGCTACGCTAAGTATAGGCACAGGAACATGGACAAAGACATCCGGTTCAGGTAATGCAGTATTTGCACCGAATGCTAATGCACCGAATGCAACAGTAACAGTTGATGCATATGATACATATCAATTTACCTGGACAGAGATAAACGGCATCTGTTCGGATGATTCTACCATCACGGTAAATTTCTATGAACAGCCTCTGGCCGATGCAGGTTCTGGAGGTGACGAATGCGACCTGGATTTTGCTTTTAGTGCCACTTCCAGTGCGACTGCAGGTGCGGGCAACTGGTCACAGACTTCCGGTCCGGGTACGGCAACGTTCACTCCCGGAACGGTATCACCCAATGCAGTAGTGACGGTCGATGTTTACGGTACCTATGAGTTTATCTGGACAGAGATCAATGGCACCTGCTCGGACAATTCCATTATCACGGTCAACTTCTATGAGCAGCCTGTAGCCAATGCAGGTCCCGGGGGAGATGAATGTGACCTTGACTTTGTATTGAATGCTACACCAAGTGCAGGCACAGGAACATGGACAAAGACAGCCGGACCGGGTATTGCATCGTTTACTCCTGACGAATATGATCCGCAAGCTATCGTTACGGTAACCACTTACGGTACCTATGAATTTATCCGGACCGAAGTAAATGATATCTGTGCAGACGATATATCCATAGCTGTCAATTTCTATCAGCAACCGGTTGCCAATGCCGGACCGGACCAAATCCCGGATTTCCCCCGGGAGATTACAATGCAGGCAGAATTGACAGGATCAGAGACAGGAGAATGGTCAGTCGTTTCCGGTTCAGGTGATTTTGAAGATATTCACCTGCCAATGACAAGAGTATCGGGTTTACCTGCAGGTGAAAATATTTTTTCCTGGAAGGTAACAAATGGTGTCTGTACTGATATTGATGAAATGAAAATTATAATTGACGATCTGTTGATACCTTCAGTGATCACTCCAAATGGGGATATGAAAAATGATTATTTCGTTGTACGTGGTATTGATATTTCAAAATCCGTTGAATTAACGGTATTCAACCGCTGGTCGGCTGAAGTTTATAAGAACAATATGTTCCAGAACAATTGGGATGGTAGAGATCATAATGGAAATGAGCTTCCTGCAGACACCTATTTCTATATGATAAAACTGGTCGACGGAAGAGTACTGAAGGGATTTGTTGTAATTAAAAGATAAAATGAAACGTTGTTTTGTTTCCATATTTGCTTTTTTGTTTACACTGTTTGCCTGGGGGCAGCTGCAGCCACTCTCTAACCAGTATATATTCAATGGTCTGGCAATAAATCCCGCGTATTCGGGAAGTCGTGAGGCGTTAAGCACGACCATGCTTTACAGAAATCAATGGGTAGGGTTGGAAGGAGCTCCAAAAACCATGTCATTCTCCATTCATGCCCCATTAAGGAAAGAAAAAATAGGGCTTGGGCTCCTGATCATAAATGATAAGATTGGGGTGACAAGTGAAACCAGTATAGTTGCAAATTATGCATACCGGATGGATATTGCTAATGGAAAGCTTGCCCTGGGGCTGGGTGCAGGATTAACTTTGATAAATACAGCCTGGTCTGAATTAGTGGCTATTGATCCTGATGATGAACTTCTAATGGAAAATTCCCCAACCTTTCCCTTGCCGGATTTTAGTGTTGGAGCATATTACACTACAGACAATTTTTTTATGGGTCTTTCAATACCACTATTCCTTAGTCACCAATTTAATTATACGAAAAGTAAATTTACAATACAAAATAACTTTTCTGAATATAATTATATGATTACAGCTGGAAATATTTTCGTGATAAATAACAAAATTAAGATTTTCCCCGCCTTACTGATGAAATATAATCCCGGGAATTCACCTCAAATTGACCTATATTCACATATCATCTATAGGGAAAAGTTTTGGGCAGGAATCTCATACCGAAGCAAAAGGTCGATGGTTGGAATATTCCAGTATCAGATAAATAATCAATTGAGAATAGCCTATTCCTATGATTTTGATCTTGGGAAACTGGGCAGGTACAACAGCGGATCACATGAGATTATGATGAAATACGATTTTAGCTATCTTTTAGAAGTAATTAGTCCGCGATACTATTAAAAACCCGAGTTATGAAAAAAATAGGCATTCTTTGTTTCGTTTGTCTGTGTTTTATATGGCCATTTGTTAGTGGACAAACTGATAACTATTCAATTCGAATAACACCCTTCAGTTCGGAAAAATATGATGAATTCTCGCCAGCCTTTTACCTGGACGGACTTGTTTATTGTTCAAACCGTAAAACCGGCCACTTTATTTTCTATTCAGGTGAAAATAATAGAGAGAACTTTAACTTATTATTCACAAGACCTGAAGATAGTCTCGGCTGGGAGAGTTCAGTACTGCTTGCGGAGGAATTATTAACAAGTTATCATGATGGTCCGGCATGTTTTAACAAAGAAATGAATGTGATCTATTTTACCAGAAATTATAATGTTGAAGATAAGCTGAAGGATGTTTATGATCCTCAAAACAAACTTGGCATTTTTTCTGCTGAGTTTAACGGAGGAAAATGGACCAATATGAAACCATTCAAATACAATGATCCCAATTATTCATTTCTATCACCGGTACTCTCCCTGGATGAAGGCAGATTATATTTTGCTTCTGATAAACCGGGAGGATCCGGAGGTGCCGATCTCTATTATTGTAACCGGAGTAATGATGATTGGGAAGAACCGGTCAACATTGGCAAGGCTGTCAATACCAGCGGAAATGAGTCCTTTCCTTTTATCAGCGATGAGGGTGATTTAATCTTTGCTTCAGATGGTCATCATGGTCTGGGTGGGAAAGATATTTACTATACAAGGGAAATAAACGGCGGGTGGATAACTCCCATTCCTTTGGAACCACCCATAAACTCAACAAAAGATGATTTCGGTTTGATCGCAACAGGGAATATGGAAGAGGGTTATTTCTCATCAAGCCGTGATGAAAGTGACGACATATACTATTTTAAGACAGAATTCCCCCAGTTCTTTAATTGTGATAGCCTTCAGGATAATCAGTATTGTTTTTTGTTTTATGATGAAGGGAATCTGGATCTTGATACGCTGCCTTTACGATATGAATGGGATTTAGGAGATGGTACAAAAGAAATCGGTTTGGAAGTGGAACATTGCTATTCCGGCCCGGGTGAATACACAATACAACTAAGCATAATAGACAACAATACCGGTAACACATTCTTTACTCAATCCTCCTACGTATATGAACTTAAAGATGTTATTCAACCTTTCATAAATTCACAGGATGTAAGTATAATTGAAACAAAGATCAAATTTGATGGCTTGCGTACCAATTTGCCGGATTTCAACATTGCTGAATATATATGGGATTTCGGAGATGGATATAAGCAAAAAGGTCCAGAGGCAGAACATAGCTATAATAATACAGGTGAATATATCGTACAACTGGGATTATTAAGCGATAAAGATAGCTTAGGGATTTCCTCCAGATCTTGTGTTTATAAAAAAATAGTAATCCTGGAGGATTACCAGGCGATGGCAATATATACAGCCAAAGCAAAAGGAGAACTCACAGCGTTACCGGAAATTGAAGAATCAGATCAATCTGAAGTTAATAATCTGTATTCTTACCAGGATGCCCTCCGGCAAAATGCTGTTTTTCGCGTGGAAATTCTTACCACAGATACTCAATTATCAATTGATACAAGTTTATTTGATCCCCTTAGAGGAGAATATGACATCAGGGAAATCTATTTGAAAGGTGAGAACTTATATAGTTATACCGTTGGTGAAGAAAAGGACGTTCTGGAAACATATTCAATTTATAATGAACTGATTGATCTTGGTTATAATAATGCACGGGTAAAAAGTTATATCCTTGCAGATATGGCAGAAGAAGAATTAATTGAACTGACCAAGGCTTTTGGAGAGTTTGCAGATGCGCTTTTCGAATTTGATAAAGACAGAATTACAACGGCTTCCTATCCGATCCTGGATCGACTGGTAGAAATTATGAATAAATATCCTTTCATTAAAGTTGAAATTGCAGCACATACAGATAACATGGGGTCTTTTGAATACAATATGAATCTTTCCCGGAGACGTGTACAATCAATGGTGGATTACCTGGCAGGAAAAGGAATTAGTGAGCACAGAATAATCGGGAAAGGTTATGGAGAATCCAGACCGATTGCTACTAATAATACAGAAAAGGGCAGGGCAATGAACAGAAGGGTGGAATTCATCGTTATCAATAAATGATTAACTTGATCTGAAAGTGGTAAAGTATTCTTTTGATAAGAAAAATATTCTTAATTTCGAATAACATATTAAATTTTATGGAGAATAGAAACAAAATTTACTGGATAACAATACTATTTATTTTAACTGTATACAATCTTTACTCCCAATCTGCACCGGCAGCTGAGGAAAATATTGATTACCTGGTTACTTTTGGCGCCAATGCTGATAAATCGTGGGGAGATGATGATTTTTGTCAGATATTTTTCTTCCGCGTTCCCACGAACCAAACAGAGCCCATATATGTTCGTGTTTTTGACCCTGATACAGGAGGCGAATTGGATGAAGGAAAAGGAGAATTTGATACGCAAGTTAGTTTTTCAGTTTACGGGGGAGAAGGATGTTGGTCGAATGAAGATGCCCAGGGGGTTGATCCGATAGGGGATTATAAAAGTGGTAATTTACTGGCTTCCAGAACTTTCAAAATAAGTAATAAATATGATAACATGTGGTATACTTTCGGTCCTTTTAATCCTTTTGAGGGGGAGTTTGTTGAAAAATTTGACGGGCGGATTTTTAAAATTATCGCCGAAGGACTATCCGGAGATGACGGAAATTTATACAAATATTTCTTAAGTACCAGCCCGAAAGAAAATAAAGAGGTTGAAGGAGGTAATATTTTCACGTACGAATATACATTCCGACTATCAAATAATCAAAACAATGTGTCCCAGATATATCCATACATTGATGACAGGACTATCTCAATCGAAATCTCAAATTACGATTGGGATGATGATGGATTTATACGAATTGTATCGGTTGCCAAGAATGGGGTATTATGTGAAACTTCAGGAGAAAGTAATTGGGTGGTAAGAGAATTTCCAATAATCGAAGAAGAAAAAAATACATCGATTGAAATCCAGTTTGTTAAAAACCGGACAAAACTGATAAGAAATAATAATGTAGTAGTAACCGTACAAAATCAATATGGTGACCTTTTACCATTTTTCGTGGTTCCTATTGGTGGTATACCGGTTTATAACCCGAAGATACGAATGAAAGTGATTGATAAAAGATAAAACCTTTGAAGCTAAGAAGACTACATATTAATAATTACATCTGCTTTAAAGGAGTTATTCTTGCCATATTATTATGGTTTTCTGCACCTGCCTACCCGCAGGTCTATAGGGTTATCGAATTCGGTGTAGAACAAGGAATTCCTCAACCATATATTTATTCCATAAACCAGGATAATAATGGCTATTTATGGATTGGAACAGGGAATGGTTTGTCCAGATTTAATGGTTTAAATTTTGAAACCTTTACTACCAATGATTCTCTGGCAGATGATTTTATTACCTGTAGTTATAAAAGTGAAGACGGTGTTTGGTTTGGTCATATGAATGGTGGCATTACCTTTTATAACGGAAAAGGATTTAATAAAATCCTTACGGCAGATCAGGGAAAGAGCTCGATAACAGATATTGTTGAAGCGGCCGATGGTCAAATCTGGTTTAGCACACAGACGCACGGTTTAGTGGTAATAAAGGATCAATTTGAGGTTGAACCCTTTAACATGATTCAGGATCAAATACCCATTTTTTCCTTTAATTTTCTTAATCCCGATGAGATTATTATCGGTTCAGTAAACGGCCTGATCCATTGTTCTTTGGATAAGTTAACAGGTCAGATACAAATTATCCAACAAATTAAGGGTATTCCTGAATCCGGGATACAGGATATTACCAAAATAAGAGATAATACTGGTTTTTATATAACCACCCGGAATGAAGGTGTTTTTCGGTTAAACAGGGAAGGGGAGGATTTTGTCGTTGTGCAAATTGGATTAGGTCTTGATATTGAAATTGAGGGTGCGCAAGGAGTATATGAAGATAGCAGATCAAATTTATGGATCAGCACGTTTGGCAACGGGCTGTACAAATTAATTTATTCATCATCAGAGGGATTTAAGGAGGCGATTAATTATAATGAAAGCAATGGTCTGAAAACCAATAATGTAAAAGTTGTACATGAGGACATTGAAGGAAACATTTGGATAGGCGAATTTGGAACCGGCCTGGCAAGATTAATAGAAGAAGCTTTCACCTTCTATTCCTTCGATGAAGATAAATATGGGAATAATATTTATTCTATTTATGTTGATGATTATTATAAATGGGTTGGAACAGAAAAAGGTCTTATTAAAATTGACCTGTCTAAAGACAAAAAGATTACTTTTTATGGAATAGACTGTGGCTTACCACAGGATAAAATTTCAGCAATACATCCTGTAGATGGAGAAGATATATGGGTTGGGACCGAAAATAATGGATTATACCGGATGCAGGCTGATAGGGAAAAATTCTATCCTTATTTTATTAGTGAAGGAACTCTTGAGAAATCCATCAATACAATAACAGGGATGGAGGATCAAATTTGGGTTGCTACGAAAAAGGGTGTCTGTAACATAGATTTATCCACCAATTATATTCAATGGTTTACTATCAATCAGGGTGGTCTTCCTCATAATAACATAAATCATTTATTTATTGATTCAAAAGGTAAAATATGGATATCGACCCTTAGTAATACTCTCTGTTTTATACAAAATAATATGGTTGAGAAAATAGAAATCTCCAGTATAGGAGTATTGAATATTAGATCCGTAACCGAAGATACAGATCATAATATTTGGGTGGGAACCGATGGAAATGGCATTTATAAAATACAAAAGGATTCAATATTAAATGTTACATCCAGGGAAGGATTACTGTCTGATTATTGTTATTCGTTAATTGGGGATAAGCAAAACCATATTTGGGTTACTCATAGAGGCGGAATGAGCAAAGTCGCAACAAAAGATTATTTTATAAAACCGCTACAGGAAAATGTTGGGATAAACAGAAGCACTGAGTTTAATGTAAATGCAACTTTCATTGATAAATACGGGATTGTGTGGTTTGGATCAAATAATGGCATTCTGACTTATAATCCGTCATTAGAAAATATAATATCATTAGCCCCCTCGTTAAGTTTTACTTCTGTTAGCATTAATAACGAAAAAACAGATCTTACAGAGGATTTAATATTGCCACCTGGACGATACAAAATCAAAATTGACTTTATTGGAATAAGTCTGAAGGCCCCCGGTTTGGTTAAATATCAGTATAAATTAGAAGGTTATGATGATTACTGGTCTGATCCAATATCAGATAATTCTGTATCTTATAATAGGTTGATCGATGGTAATTACACTTTTCAGTTGATAGCTTGTAACTGTGATGGAACCTTTACAGAAAAGCCTTTAAAACTTAATATTACCATTAAGAGACCTGTTTGGAAACAGTGGTGGTTTTATGTAATCACAATTATTTTCATTATGAGTCTTGTTATCTCATATATTAAAAGGCGTGAATATAATCTTTTAAGAGAAAAAAGGGTTCTTGAAGAAAAAGTAATGGAACGAACCGAGGAAGTCGTCCGTCAAAAAGATGAACTTGAAATACAACGTGACGCAATAGAAGAGCAACGGGATCTCATTAAAGTAAAAAACAAAAACATTACTGACAGTATTAGATACGCCAGCAACATACAGTCTGCCGTATTCCCTCCTCTTAATCTTTTGGATAAATTACTTGTTAATAATTTTATTATCAATAGACCTAAAGATATTGTTAGTGGCGATTTTTACTGGTTAACCAAGAGGAACGGAAAAATCATTGTTACGGTTGCCGATTGTACTGGCCATGGAGTACCGGGAGCATTTATGAGTATGCTTGGAATTACCTTTTTAAATGAAATTGTCAACAATTTAGGTATTACCCAGGCCAATGAAATATTATATCATCTCTGTGAAAATGTAATAATTGCATTGAGACAAACCAGCATAGAAGAAACAACACATGACGGGATGGATATTGCATTATGTGTCATTGATCATAAAAAAAACCGGTTGCAATTTTCCGGTGCTTTTAATCCGTTGTTGCTAATTCGGAATAATGAGATACAATTATATAAGGGCGATAAAATACCCATAGGCATGTCCTATCAAATTGAAAAAGAAGTATCTTTTACATTGAATGAAATTGACATACAAAAAGGAGATATAATTTATATGTTTACCGATGGATATGCTGATCAGTTTGGTGGACAATACGAAAAAAAATTCTCTAATAATAAATTACGTGAGTTACTTTTAAACATTCATATGAAATCAATGCAAGAACAGAAGAGTATACTTGAAAAAACATTGGAGAATTGGATGAAAGAAACAGAACAAATAGATGATATCTCAATAATGGGAATTCGGTTTTGATGAATTCCAGAATATCCGCCCACCCCCCAAAGTTAACCCTTAACCCACATTGCAGGTCTATGGTTATAACTACCTAATTTCAAGTGCTGTCAAATTTTAAAATTTCGGCAGGGGGGACTACGGATTTTTTCCTCCAAAAGGGTACGTGCTTATAGCTCATTATGTCGTATATCTGTTTAACTTTGCTGTTTGGCTCAGTACATTGGCGGATTGATATTGTTTGGCTTCTTATATTTTCTACACTTGTAGTGACGCATTTTTGGGTATTCATAATACGAACTATTTCTTTCCACCCGGAATGAAAACCTTTTTGTTTTAATTGATGCCGTATTGTTGATACCAGCCAGTATGCAAGTAAGCCCAAGTGCAGATGTGCCATTGAAGCATCATCAGTTTTATGATATATTGGACGTAAATCCAAATCTGTTTTTAAAACTCTGAAGGTATATTCTATTTCTCTGATAATATTGTAAATAAACCAAAGTGTCTTCTCATCATTTTCATCCAGCGAAGTTCTTAAAAAATACAACCCGGCATTTTTGTCGGGATCTTCTCCTGTTTTGTGTTGACAGCTTATGCTTGTAACTGTGCCTTCCCCATTATCGGAAACGGTAATTTCATAATACTTGTGTACTGACGGATATTTCTGTTTCAAACGGCCTATCCTTTCATAAACTTTATCAAGTTTTTTTGTTCCGCCTTTCTTGTTTATTCCTTCCTTTATGTTTTGGATACCTTCCTCGAACCGTTGTGCAAATAAACCGTTCATGCTATTCTCCTTCAATGCTTTTGCATGACTTTTTACCCACAAGTAATGGTCATCGTTTTTATCAGTTTTTACCTTTAACAATTCGATGGATTGGTTCCTTTTGTCTTTTATCACTACCGGTTCACTGTTTGTGTCTGCATAATATTCTTTCAGGTTTGACCTGGATACACATAAGTAATCATATCCTTTCCTTTTAAGCATGGCTATATTGTCGTCTGTTGCTATGCCTGCATCCATTACCACTATTGGTTTGCGACCGGTAAATGATGTTCTACTGCTTAGTGCATCTACTACTGTTTCCAATGTCTTGCTGTCGGCCATATTTCCTTCAAAGATGTTTGAATATTTCAAAAAACCTTCTCTGTTTATAACTACTGCCAACACAACTAACCGGGCATCTTTACGTTTCTCTTTACTGCGTCCGAATTTAGCCAGCTTGCTGTTTTTCATCCGTCCTTCAAAATAGGTGTTGGTTAAATCGTATAAAATGATCTTGTCTTCCAAATCAAACAGTTCATTTGTGCGTTTTGACAAATACCTTTCCAATTTATCTTTAACGGCATACAGGCTGTGAGAGATGCTATAGAGTTGGTCTTTTGTTATTTTATCTTTTCTTACCCCGGCAATCTCACTAATGGCTGAGTTCTCTTTTATGTAGGATACCGTTTTAAGTTCCGATGCCGGATATACGGCCCTGCATATAATGTGCGTAGTCGCAAGAGATATTTTTTCTTCCGTCCAGTTTTGTTGTCGCAAAAAATCACCCATACCCAACTGATCAAATGCTTGCTTACAAAGCCACTCTCCACCAATCTCATTTGCATCCTTGTTTTTTAACGTGGACATATCAACTGTTTCCCATTCGCCTTTTTTACCACCAACGTCATAACGCTTTCTCTTTTTAATTTCAGAGTAAAAATAGTTCGCAAGCTTTTCTATTTTACTGTCTATGCTTTCTTTACAAATGGTATCAAGGCCATACTTTAACCCCTCTTCTATTCGCTTTGCCAGCAATTTCTTTTGCTCTACCTCCGGAAGCTCATCCAATTTCCCCAACCCAATGATAACCCGGTGACGAGTATGCCCGTCAAAACGATAACTTTCACAAAGTTTGTAAATAGTATATCGCCGTTTCGTGGTGAGGTTATATTTTGGAAACGGCTTAATAAACATGTGACAATAATAAGCTTTAATCCACTATATATCAATAGGCCAGGGGGGTCTACATTTGAGTTTTGAAAAATCATGAAAACTCAAAGGTCTGAAACCCAGATATAAACAAATTTCTCTTTTTGAAATTGTTGAAAAATACAGGGGTTATTAACAGATTTTTTTAATTTTATTGAGAAATTCGCTCAATGTGGGTTAAGCAAATTAATTAAACTTAAAGATTTAATCCATCAGCAATATGGAACAAAGATTATTTAAAAAGTTGTTGCTAATATTTGGGATTTTAACCCTAATAACAGCTCTGCTGATAATTCCAGCCATCCTTCAGGATAAAGAAAATATGATGAGGATATCAATGGTTGCGTATTCCATTTTTCTATTAATGTTATTCATAACCATATCGATTAAATACTTTCATGTAAAGAAATTCCGAAGTTTTATCGGGTTTAGTATACCAGTTACATTTTTCTTATTAATCATAAGTGCATTTTTAACTGAGCTATCTTATATTCGTGCTGTTGAAATAATTTATGAGATTTTACTGCCTTCTTCTGTTATTCTTTTTATTTTCACCTCCAGCCTAGGTTTGTCTTTTATATTGAGCAAGAATAAATTACAATATGTAGTAATAACTTTGATTTGTTTAACTATAATTGGATTTGTATTTAAACGATACCATTGGCCTCTTGCAGGTGCGATTCTAACGCTCTCTTTTTTTGGATTAGGGTTTTGTTCTTTTGGGCAGATTATTTCTAATTTTTCTGGTATTAAAATGAACCGGTACCTATTGATTGTCAACACAATTTGTTATTCTATACTTACTTTCATATCATTCGGTACAATATTTAAGTTACAACACTGGCCTGGTGGAAATACATTATTAAATATTAGTATTATTCCCATGATCATTATTACCCTCATCGTACTTATCACTCTACCTGGATCAAAATTCATGGAATGGTCAAAAGAACATAAAACACTGCTATCTAGAACAATTCTAATACCCTGGATTTTTTTCCTTATTTTTATTTCGACACAATTTTTATTACCAGAAAAAACCCGTCAGATGATCTTTTCTAAAGATGCTTCAGTACAAGTTCCCTTTGGTCTCAGAGATTATCAACCTGAAAATAAAAATGGATTAGAGTAGTAATCATTTTCTATTAATAAGTTACCCATTCCTTGTAATCCTTTGATAGTTCACCAAAAATCTTTTCATCAAAGACTATTCTTCTGATCTCTTCAATATCGACGAGGTATTTTCTTATCATCTGATTTTCAATACATAGCAAAAATTTTCCGTCAAGCGAAAACATGGGTTTGGTACC